>DASXHQ010000128.1:0-3012 GCA_036488415.1 Rhizomicrobium sp. | reverse complement strand
CGCAACGCCGCCAGAACCGAAAGCCGCGCGGTCGCCCACGCGATCAAACCGGAAACCACCGGCACGGCCAGAAGCCAAATCAATTCCCGCGGATTAAGCCCCAATGGCGGCAGAAATGGGACCGCCTCGACACCTGCAAATTCCAACCCGCCGGCCAGCAGGAATGTGACACCGGCAAGCCCCGCGCCCACCGCCGACGCCGCCAATGTCGAGATCAGATAATGCCATTCGAAAGCGCGCGCGATGAAGCCGGAATGCGCACCCATCTGATGCAGCAATGCAACAATGTCGTGATGCGCTTCGAGGCCCGCGCGCGTCGCAAACGACACCGCCGCCGCTGTCGCCACGGCGATCAAGGCCAGGATCGCATAGGCCGCATAGATGATCGTGTTGGCGAGATTCTGCAGCCGCGAAATCCAGCGGGTGTGATCGTCCACATTGGAATCCGGCGCCACCGTTTTCAGCCGCGCCTCAAGCTCCGCGAAATCGATATGCGCGCCCGGCTCTATCGTCGCGTCGATCAGTCTGGGAAGCGGCAGGTCCTTCACCATCGCGTCGGCGCCCAGCCACGGCTCGACCAATTTGGTCGCGTCGGCATCGGACATCGGCGTTATGGCGAGAATGCCGGGCGTGCCGCGCAGGATTTCGAGCGCAGCCTGAGTCTCGGTTTCCATATTGCGCGATGCCGTCGGATGATCCGGCATCAGAATTTGCACGGTGAGACGCCCGGCCAATCCTTCGCGCCAGCTTTCCGCCTGCCGGTCGGCCAGCAGCGACGCACCCAGCGCCAGCGCCGCCAGAAACGCCATCACGCCGATCACCACGTCGAGCGGCGCGGCACCCTTCTCACGCGGCAGGATGCGTCCGCGCACGCGCTTCATCTCGCTCATCCGCGCCTCAATTCCACGAGGCGTCCATCCACGAGCCGCATTTCGCGTGAGCGCGCGCGCTCGATCAGGCCGCGATCATGCGTGGCGATGAGTACGGTCGTGCCGAGGCGATTGAGTTCTCCAAACAGCCGAATAAGACGTTGCGCAATCTCCGGATCGACATTGCCCGTTGGTTCATCAGCCAGAAGCAGGTCGGGCTGGCCCACCACTGCGCGCGCGATGGCGACGCGCTGCTGCTCGCCGCCCGACAATGTCGGCGGTTTGGCATTCATCCGGCCGCCGAGGCCGACCCAGTTCAGAAGCTCTTCCACGTCATGGGTGTAATCGTCGGCCTTTCGGCCTGCGAGGCGAAGCGGCAGCGCCACATTGTCGAAGGCCGACAGATGCGACAGCAGCCGAAAATCCTGGAACACCACGCCAATGCGCCGGCGCAGAGCCGGAAAGGCGGACCGCCGCGCGGTGGCGAGGTCGGTTCCAAACAATGTGATGAGGCCGCGGCTGGGCGGTTCGGCCAGGAACATCAGTTTCAGCAGCGTCGATTTGCCCGCGCCGGAAGGGCCGGTGAGGAAAGTGAAGGTGCCCGGTTCGAGCTGGAAGGTGACATCCCGCAACACTTCCGGGCCCGGCCCATAGCGCATGCCGACATTTTCGAAGCGGATCATGGGGCCGGACCATAAAGGCGGGAATCAGGCGTTACCATCGCTTGCCCGGGCCGCCGCGTTAAACCTATTTTTCGGGCAAATGGTTATAAGCACCCCATGATTCTGGTCTGTCCCAGCTGCGCCGCCCGTTACGAAGTCGACGGGTCGAAATTCCCTGCCGAGGGCCGCAAGGTCCGCTGCAAGAAGTGCGGCCACACATGGCATGCCACGCCCGAAGCCGATCAGGCGGAGATCGAAGAGGCCATCTTCAATCCGCCGCCGGAGCCGGTGGTGCAAGAGCCGGAACCTGAACCCGAGCCTGAGCCCGCATGGCGCGCGCCGGTGGAGGAAGAACCGGAAGAAGTCGTATTCCGTCCCGCCGAAGAAGAAGAAGACGAGTCGGTCGCGCCCAAACCTGCCAAGCGCGGCGCGGATGGCGCGATGGTCGTGCTGGGTTGGGTGGCGCTTGTCGCTGTCGTTCTGGTGATCGGTTTCGCGGCGGCGAATTACCGTTCGCAGATCGTGACCATCTGGCCGCAATCGGCATCGCTGTTTTCAAAGCTGGGCATGGCGGTGAACAATCGCGGGTTGGATTTCACCGACGTGCGGCACATGAATCAGACCGAAGATGGACAGCCGGTTCTCGTTATCACCGGCAAATTGGTGAATGTCTCCGCCAGGAAGCTCGACGTGCCGCCGCTGCGCGTGACGTTGAGCGACGAGAACAAGCGTCCGATTTATGATTGGAGCTTCGCGCCGTCGAGCGGCGCGCTCGCGCCCGGCCAATCGGTGGCGTTCCGAACGCGCCTGTCCAATCCACCGTCGGCGGCGCGCCATGTGGAGATGCATTTCGCGGATGGGTCGGAGTGACCGCATATAAAATTCTGCACAGCGAAGCCGACATCCGCGCGCGCGTGGATGAAATCGCGCGCGCCATCGCGCAGGCGCCACTGAAGCCGGACTTCGCGGTTGCGATCCTGGCCGGCGCCTTTGTCTTCGCCGCCGATCTTCTGCGGGCGCTGGCGCGGGAAGGTTTGTCGTTGCCGATCGAATTTCTCTGGCTGCGTTCTTACGCGGAGAAACGCGTGGGCGGCGAGATCGCGGTGCTGGTCGGCCCCACCGAACGCATCCATGGCAAGACCGTGCTTTTGATCGACGGCGTCCTGGATGGCGGACACACGCTGGCGAAAGCCAAAGAGCTTCTCTCCAACGCCGAAGCCGCGGCGGTGCTGACAGCGGTGGCCATGGACAAGCTGCACGGGGATGCCGTGCTGAAGGCGGACCACGCCTTGTTCGCTGGCAGCCACGGCTTCCTGATCGGCTACGGCATGGACGATGCCGGCGCGGAGCGCGGTCTGCCTTACATTGCGGTTGTCGATTAAAACCTTTTGGATTGAACGAAAACACAAGCTCATTTGTCATGGCCCGCCGGAGTGCGGTCCAACCATGTGACGTCTTCTCTGCTATCGAAAAGTAGAACG
>DASXHQ010000053.1:0-2141 GCA_036488415.1 Rhizomicrobium sp. | reverse complement strand
GCGGTTCCAGCATGGCGGGAATGCACCCTTCGTCGTGCTGCAGATCTCCATCCATGATGACGACGTAGGGTGCGCTCGAGGAGAGAACGCCCTCGACGCATGCCCCGGACAGGCCCCGGCGACCGACGCGCCGAATACATCGGATTCGCCGGTCCTGAGCGGCCAGCGCCTTGGCTGCGCTCCATGTGCGGTCGGCCGAGTTGTCATCCACGAAAATGATTTCGTGCGCGACGCCAGCCAGTGTCTGGTTCAGCCGCGCTACGAGTTCACCGACATTCTCATATTCGTTCAGGGTGGGAACAACGATGGAAAGTACCGTCGCCCCAGAGACAGCGTCGGCGTTCGGCAAGCGTTTCACGGTGGTGCCGAGCTGGCTCTCGTCATCTTCATGAGACAAGGCGCTTGGCTGAATCATGCGGCGGGATGCCCTGAAATCGCTGCGATCCCGACGCTCCGAAACGACTCAGAGACGGCGATTTCGGTGCGAGCGGTAATTTCCGACGAATCGATGCTAAGGCATATCTTCCCCACACAGAAGGGCAATGGGTAACATTCATCCCTTCTTCCGGTTAACCAGCGATGCTGATTCAAATCTACGAAATCACCAGCCCTGAAGAAGCCGCGGCGCTTAGCGCCATCGGCGTCGACCATATTGGCGTTCTCATCGGGAACGGAGAGTTTCCGCGCGAGCAGCCGATCGCCCGGGCGTGCGAAATCTTCGCCGGCGTGCGTGGAACGGCAAAGCGTTGCGCACTGTCGCTGTCCGCCGATCTGAAGGCGATTGGGGAGCTGGTGGCGGCGCTTTCGCTGGACATTCTCCATCTTGGCGCGGCGCCGGATCGGCTTTCTCCCGCCGAGGTCTCGCGACTGAAGGACGTGATTTCAGGCGTTGCCATCATGCGCAGCATTCCCGTGATGGATGAGAGCAGCGTTGCGCTGGCTCGCGCCTACGATGGTGTAGCCGACCTGCTGCTGCTGGACAGCTACGATCCAGCGGACCGCCAAGTCGGTGCTCTTGGCATCACCCATAACTGGGAGTTGGACGGCCGGATTGTCGAGAGCGTGCATATACCGGTCATCGTTGCCGGCGGCCTGGGGCCGGAAAATGCCGGCGCGGCGATACGGACCTCCCATCCTGCAGGCGTGGATTCGAAAACCAAAACCGATAAGGATGACGGCAGCCACATGAAAGACCTCCACCGCGTGCGCGCATTCGTGAAAGCAGCCCGGGCCGCCGCTGCTGTGCCAATCTGAAACGCGATGGCGCCTTCCAACCCCCTTGTCGTTCTGTCTTATGTCGGCGGCCCGGCGTTGCTGACGAACGCTACGGCGCTCTTCATTCTGAGCACCAGCAATCGGTTTGGCCGGGCCGTGGATCGTGCCCGTTTTCTGGCCGACAGATTGTCAGATCAAAGCAGTCCTGTCCGCGCCCACTTCCGGTTGGAAATGCCCGAGGTTCGGCATCGCGTGCTGCTGATCGGGCGGGCCCTTGTATCGTTCTATCTCGCCGCCACCTCATTCGCCATCGCCACCCTTATCTCTGTCGTCGCGGCGATCCTCACCCAGGAACACGATGGGGCAGCGGTCCCTGTTGTGGTCGGCATCTCGTTCGCTGGCGGCGCCATCGGCTTCTGCGCCTTTATCGCCGGAACCGCGATGCTGGCGTTGGAGAGCCGCACCGCCGTGCGTTCGCTGTCCCGCGAACATGCAGAAGCAATTTCGCTGGCCGCACGAAAAGATGTTTGACTCTTGGCGCGCACGGAACATTGTTTGTGCATTGCCCGTTGCTTTCGATTGTGCGGGCGCGCGCCCGTAGGCGCACACGGAGGAGGATCTTCATGGCAAGAACGAAATCGAAATCAGGTCGCAAGGCTGGGGGCGGCCGCAAAAAGAGTTCATCTAAACGCGGCGGCCGTTCGGCGCCATCGTCGCGCTCAAAGACCGGCGTGAAGCGCAAATCCGCCGCCAAGCGCGGTGGCCGCAAGACCGCACGGAAGACATCCGGACGGAAGGCATCGGCAGGGAAAACATCTGCCCGGAAAACATCTGCGAGCAAATCGTCCCGCGGCGCGGCCTCCACCGCGCGCTCGACGCGAACCGCGGCCCGCAAGCAGAGTCGCTCCCCGGGCCGGGGGAGCCTC
>DASXHQ010000036.1:0-6762 GCA_036488415.1 Rhizomicrobium sp. | reverse complement strand
CCCCGAAAGAGTGGCTCGGAACATTCGCCGGCCCGAAGCGATCTTACCCGACGAACGGTTAATCTTTTCTCGGCCACCGGAAACGGCCATATTCGCTGCGAATTTGCACTGCAGCGCGCCATGACCGACACACCCGAAATGTCCACGTTCCGCGTCCGTGTCGAGGGATTCGTGCAAGCAGTCGGCTACCGCAACTTCACCATCGACCAGGCCAGAAAACACGGCATCGATGGTTGGGTGCGCAATCGGGGTAACGGCGATGTCGAGATGCTGGTGCATGGCGAAGAGAACGCTGTGAATGCGTTCATCACCGCGTGTACGCGCGGCCCGGAAGGCTCGCGCGTGGCCAGCATCGATCTGGAGAAAGCCGAGCCGCCGGAAGAAAAAGGCTTCCACCGGCGGCCTTCGCTCTAAGTCAGGCGTGGCGACGGAACAGCTCGCGGAAGACCGAGATCGCGAAGATCAGTGCGCCGAGAGCAACGATGCCTTCGCCTGCCGACATGTAAGGAACGTATTGCGGATCGTTGCCTCCGTTGAGGAACATGACCAGCGACGGGATCATCACGATGATGCCGATCGTGGAAACGATGAAGTTCAGCCACGCCAACCGCATAACGATCGTCTCGCGTTCCAGCGCGTAAAAGGTGCCGTAGAGCGCCATCGACGCCCAGCCCACAAGGTTGAGATGGGCATGGGCGGGCGCGAGCGTCATGTTGTGGGTCGCCCCCATATGCATGCCCAAAAACATTCCACAAAGAACGCAAACAATTCCGACCGCGAAGAACGCGGCTGATACGCGTGGCATGTTGTAACTCTCCCCAATGTGCTTCGACAGAAACGCCAGATAGGTATCAAGACCCGCGTTGCACGGGCCCGAACACGTCTTCGAATGCAAATTTCATGGCGACGTCTACGTCGGCCATCGCAACCGGAATGCCGAGATCGGCAAGGCTGGTCACGCCATATTGTGTGATCCCGCAAGGCACGATGCCTGTGAAATGCGACAGATCGGGCTCGACGTTGAACGAGACGCCGTGAAACGTCACCCACCGCCGCACGCGCACGCCCAGTGCTGCGATCTTGTCTTCACGGTTGCCGCGCACGACCCAGATGCCGACGCGGCCTTCGCGCCGCTCGCCCTTCACGTTGAACTGCGCCAGCGTGCGGATCAGCCACTCTTCGAGATCGTGAACGTATTTGCGTACGTCGGGCTTCCGGCGCTTCAGATCGAGCATCACATAGCCGACGCGCTGGCCGGGGCCGTGATAGGTGAACTGACCGCCGCGGCCCGTTTTGAAAACCGGAAAGCGCGGATCGAGCAGATCGGCATCGTTGGCGCTGGTGCCGGCGGTATAGATCGGCGGATGCTCGACTAGCCAGACCATCTCAGCGGCCCGCCCAGCGGCAATCGCCTCGGCACGCTCCTCCATGAAAGAGACCGCTTCCGGATAGGGCAGCAGGCCGGGGCGGACGTGCCATTCGGGACGCGCCAGAGTTGGAGAGAGTGTCAGGGCATCCGCCATTAAGAAGTCCGAAACCATAACGCGGGAGAATTGGGGCCTAACACCCGCGGGGCATCCCATCAAATGTCGTCCAATATCCAAGGCGTCAAGGTCGAGATTTCGGTCGTTTTGGGCCGGTCCGTCATTCCCATGCACCAGCTCTTGCGCATGGGCCGCGGCGCCGTCATCGAACTGGATTCTCGTCAGGACGACCCCGTGACGATCATGGCCAACGACAAGCCCGTGGCGAAGGGCGAAATCATCCTTCAGGGCGACAAGATCGGCGTTTCCGTCACATCATTGTTGAAATCCCAGCAATAACACACCTGGTTTGTGTGGTTCATTCTATTCCACGGTGTATCCTTGCAATATAGGAGGGTGCCACGTATCTCTCTGTAGAACCGCTATTGTGCGGGGACAGGAGATATCGCCTTGCTCCCCATCGTACTCAATCAGGAAGCCATCTTGGTCGGGTTGACCGGCGCGGGTGATGCGCTGGCCCGCCGGCAGGCGATGCTGGCCGAGGCGGGCATCAGGCCGCTTTCCATCTCTGAAGATGGATCACTCGATGGCCTGAACGTCCTGTTCGTCGCCGGGCTCGCGAAGAACGTCTGCGAACGGTTGGCGCGGCGCGCGCGAGAGCAGGGCATCCTCGTCAATGTCGAGGATGTTCCTGAACTCTGCGATTTCCATGTTCCGGCATCAATCCGCCGTGGCGATCTGGTTCTCACCGTTTCCACCGGTGGGAAATCGCCAGGTCTCGCCAAGCTCATTCGCGAATGGCTGGAACACAAGATCGCGCCAGAATGGAGCGGCCGTCTGAAAGAGGTCGCAAGCGCTCGCGCAAAGTGGCGTGGCGAAGGCCACGCGCCATCCGAAGTCTCTCAGCGCATCCGCAAATTCGTGCAAGAGCGGGATTGGCTGTCATGAGCGCGGCCGTCTCAATCATCGATCGCTCCCGCGGGATCACGCCGCGCGCGTTCGACCGCACCAGCGCGGATGCCAACGATCCCGTGATCGCGGCCCGGCTCGCGCAATTGCGCGCCAAGGCGAAAGGCCGCGATGCGCTAGGCATCTTGCGGCTGGCATTCGAGGAATTTCCCGGCCAGACGACGGTCGTTTCGTCCTTCGGTTCGGAATCTGTGGTGTTGCTGCATCTGATCGCGCAGATCGATCCCACGACGCCGGTCATCTCCCTCAACACAGGCAAGCTATTCGGCGAAACTCTGCGCTATCGTGATCGTTTACAGGACGAGCTCGGCCTCACCGACATCCGCAACATCGGTCCGCACCCGGACGATCGCGCCAAATACGATCCTGAAGGCACGCTGTGGGCGAAGAGTACGGATGCCTGCTGCAATTTCCGCAAGGTCGTGCCGTTGCGTCGCGCGCTGGAAGGCTTCACCGCCCAGATCACCGGCCGCAAGAAATTCCAGACAGCGGCGCGCGCGACGATGGAGCCCGTCGAGTATTTCGAGGGCCGCTTCCGCTTCAATCCGCTGGCGGAATGGACCTTGGCCGATCTCGAAGCCTATGAGGAAAAGCACAATCTGCCGCGCCACCCGCTGGTGGAAGACGGCTATCCCTCCATCGGCTGCATCCCCTGCACGCGGCGCGTGGCGGCGGGCGAATCCTATCGCGACGGCCGCTGGTCCGGTCTCGACAAGGACGAATGCGGCATCCACACAGGCGTGGATGGCGAGGGCATTTAACCCCGGAAAAGACAGTCTTCCCAAGCCGCAAAGGCTTTGCTAAACCCCCCGCCTCCTCAGATGCGGTCGTGGCGGAATTGGTAGACGCACTACCTTGAGGTGGTAGCGCCGCGAGGCGTGGAGGTTCGAGTCCTCTCGACCGCACCATTCCCTATTCCGGCTCAAGCCGGAACATCCGCTGCCCTGTGGCGATGAAAACCTCCTTGCCGGTGCCTTGTCCCGCCCGCGCCCAAGACTTCAAGGCGGAATGGAAAGGCTCACGCTTCCACGCGTCGGGCCTGTCGGGATCGAGATGGGCGATGATCCGTTTGCCGTCCGCGCTCAGGGAAAGCACGATCTTGGAGCGGCTCGGCTTCCACTCTTCGCCAAGCGCCGGATTGGCGAGATAGCCGCATACGAAACTTGCGCATTCGGCCGGTCTGCTCGCATAGATGTTGCAGCCGGCAGCCGTGTCGCAGTGCTTGCACCACACGCCGAACGGTTTCTCCAATTCCTTGATGCCCATCACCTTGCAGCAGAGCGTGCAGGTGCCGCAGCTTCTTCCGGTTGTCGGCGTCACGGGTTTTCCTTGGGGCCGGTGCGCGAGTTCTATAGCATCCCGGCCACCTGATGTCTGAGCAGCCATGATTCCCAACGAATATCCCTCCTTGAACTACGATCTCGGCGACACCGCGGACATGATCCGCGACAGCGTGCGCAGTTTCACGTCGGATCACATCGCGCCCATCGCCGATGAGATCGACAAGACCAACAAATTTCCCCGCCACCTTTGGCCCAAGCTCGGTGAGTTGGGGGTTCTCGGCATCACCGTCGAAGAGGAATATGGCGGCACGGGGCTGGGCTATCTCGAACATGTCGTGGCGATGGAAGAAATCAGCCGTGGCTCTGCCTCCATCGGCCTGTCTTACGGCGCGCATTCCAATCTCTGCGTGAACCAGATCCGCAGGAACGGCACCGAAGATCAGAAGCGCCGCTATCTGCCCAAGCTCATCTCCGGCGAGCATGTCGGCGCGCTGGCGATGAGCGAGCCGGGCGCGGGGAGCGACGTCATCTCCATGCGCACCCGCGCGGAGAAGAAGGGCGGCCGCTATATCCTCAACGGCTCCAAGATGTGGATCACCAATGGTCCGCAGGCCGACACACTGGTGGTCTATGCCAAGACCGATCCGTCGGCCGGCCCGCGCGGTGTCAGCGCTTTCCTGATCGAAAAAGATTTCGCTGGATTTTCGACGCCGCAAAAGCTCGACAAGCTTGGCATGCGCGGCAGCGATACCTCCGAGCTTCTCTTCCAGGATTGCGAAGTGCCGGAAGAAAACCTGATGGGCCGCGAAGGCGAGGGCGCGCGCATCCTGATGAGCGGCCTCGATTACGAACGCGCAGTTCTCTCGGCAGGCAGCATCGGCATCATGCAGGCCTGCATCGATCTGGTGGTGCCGTATCTGCACGATCGCAAGCAGTTCGGCCAACCGATTGGGTCGTTCCAGCTCATGCAAGGTAAGCTTGCGGATATGTATGTCACGCTCAGCGCCGCGCGCTCTTACGTCTATGCCGTGGCGAAAGCCTGCGACCGCGGCCAGACCACCCGCAAGGACGCCGCCGGCGCGATCCTCTATGCCGCCGAAAAAGGCACATGGATGGCGTTGCAGGCCATTCAAACCCTGGGCGGCAATGGTTACATCAATGACTTCCCGGCAGGCCGGCTGCTGCGCGACGCCAAGCTCTACGAGATCGGCGCCGGCACCAGCGAAATCCGCCGCTGGCTGATTGGCCGCGAACTGTTCGAAGAAACGGCCTGAAAGGAACTGATATGTCCGACGTTGTCATTCTCTCCGGTGCGCGCACGCCGATGGGTGGGTTTCAGGGCGAGCTTTCGCCGCTCTCCGCGCCCGAGCTTGGCGCGGCTGCCATCAAGGCGGCGGTGGAGCGCGCGGGCATCCAGCCGGGCGATGTGAACGAAACGCTGATGGGCAATGTGCTCTCCGCCGGCCTCGGTCAAGCCCCCGCGCGTCAGGCGTCGATCCATGCGGGTATTCCCAACACCGTGCCGGCGACGACGATCTCCAAAGTCTGCGGCTCGGGCATGAAGGCCGTGATGATCGCCTCCGACCAGCTCGCACTCGGCCATGCGGACATCATGGTCGCGGGGGGCATGGAGAGCATGACGAACTCGCCTTACCTCTTGCCCAAGGCCCGCGGCGGTTATCGCCTCGGCCATGGCGAGGTGAAGGATCACATGTTCCTCGACGGCCTGGAGGACGCCTATGAGCATCGCCTCATGGGCACCTATGCCGAGGACGCCGCGCGACACTACCAGTTCACGCGCGAGGCGCAGGACGCCTACGCCACCGAATCGCTGAACCGCGCCAAGCGCGCGACCGAAGACGGCTCGTTTAAGGACGAGATCGTGGCCGTGAAAGTCGCGGGCCGCAAAGGCGAGGTGGTCGTCGCGCTGGACGAACAGCCCGGCAAGGCCGATCCCGCCAAGATCCCCACCCTCAAGCCCGCCTTCGCCAAGGACGGCACGGTGACGGCCGCCAACTCTTCCTCCATCTCCGACGGCGCCGCCGCCTTGGTGCTGGCGCGCGCGGACGTGGTCAAGGAGAAGGGACTCAAACCCATCGCCCGCATCGTGGCGCAGGCGAGCAATGCCGCCGAGCCGCGTTGGTTCACCACCGCGCCGGTGGGCGCCATCGAGAAGGTGATGAAGCTCGCAAAATGGACGAAGGACGATGTCGATCTCTTTGAGATCAATGAGGCTTTCGCCAATGTCGCCATGATCGCCATGCGCGACCTTGGCCTCGATCACGCCAAGGTCAATGTGAACGGCGGCGCCACCGCGCTCGGCCATCCCATCGGCGCCAGCGGCGCGCGAATCATCGTGACGTTGCTCAATGCGCTGAAGGCGCGCGGCAAGAAACGCGGCATCGCCTCCCTCTGCATCGGCGGCGGCGAAGCGACGGCGGTGGCGGTGGAGTTAATTTGAGCGTCGTTTTCAAGATCAAGCAATCGCGTGACGCTCACAAAGCCCAGATGACCGGGATGTTGGGTGTCTATCTGACAGCAGTTGAACTCACCAAGCTTGGATTCATCGTGTCACCGACTTCTCGGAGCGCTTTGGGTGCCGATCTTCTCGTTACCGATCAAGAATGCAAAAAGGCTTGGTCGGTACAAGTTAAGACCAATGCAAAAACTGCGAAATTCTGGCTAACTAGCGAAAAAGCGAAAAGCATTTCGTCGAAAAGCCATATCTATGTTTTCGTGAACGCACGTAGGGATAAAGGCGAGCCAGAATTTTATGTTGTGCCCAGTCGGATTGTCGCCAAAACAATTAAAACAACTCCGCCGCGTAAGACTGGTTCGATTTGGCATTCGTATTGGAAAGACGAAAAGTATCGTGACGCTTGGAAGAAAGTTTTTGGAGAACCCAAGGGCCCAACTCCAGCCAAGTTAGATAGCAAATGATCACCCTCGCCCCCTTTAGGGGGAGAGGGCAGGGTGAGGGGGCCTCTCCACCGGCACACTGTTTCAAACACCATGCGCGCTGCACC
>DASXHQ010000169.1:0-10842 GCA_036488415.1 Rhizomicrobium sp. | reverse complement strand
CGATGACAGCAACCAGACGGGTCAAATGCTCGCCGCATTGCTGAGCTGGCCGCAGGCGACGTTCGCGCACAAATTGGAAATGGGTGACGGCAAGGCCGACATCGAACGCGAAATCGATGGCGGCCTTCAGACTGTCGAAGTGAAGCTTCCGGCGGTGATGACGACTGATTTGCGACTGAACGAGCCGCGCTATGCCTCGCTGCCCAACATCATGAAGGCGAAGAAGAAGCCGATCGACGAGAAGACGCCCGCCGATTACGGCGTCGATGTCACGCCGCGCCTCAAGACGCTGAAAGTCACCGAGCCACCGAAACGCCAGGCCGGCATCAAGGTGAAAACCGCCGCCGAACTCATCGACAAGCTCAAAGAAGTGGGGGCGATCTGATGGCTTCGCTGGTTATCGCCGAACACGACAACAAGGCTCTGAAGGACGCGACGGGCAAGACCGTCGCCGCTGCCACGCAGGTTTCGACGCCGGTGCATGTGCTCGTCGCGGGTTCCGGCGCCGACGCTGTTGCCGAGGCTGCTTCCAAGCTCGCGGGCGTGGAGAAAGTGATTTACGCCGAGGATCCCGCTTACGCGAAGATGGTGGCCGAGCCGATGGCGAAGCTGATCCTGTCGCTTGCCGACAGGTATGACGCGATCCTCGCGCCCGCCACGACCAACGGAAAGAATTACCTTCCGCGCGTCGCAGCTACCCTGGACGTGCCGCAGGTTTCCGAAATCCTGAAGGTGGTTTCGCCCGACACGTTCGAGCGGCCGATCTATGCCGGCAACGCCATCGCCACCGTGCAGGCGCCGGCGGGCAAGAAGGTCATCACCGTCCGCACCACCGCCTTCAAGGCGGCGGACGGCGCTGGCAGCGCAGCGGTCGAAAAGATCGCGGGCGCGGGCGACGATGGAATCTCCAAGTTCATGAGCGAAGAACTCTCCAAGTCGGAGCGTCCCGAACTCACCTCCGCCAAGATCGTGATCTCCGGCGGTCGCGGCATGCAGTCGGGCGAGAACTTCCACCTGCTCGACAAGATCGCGGACAAGCTGCACGCCGCTGTCGGCGCCTCGCGCGCGGCGGTCGATGCGGGCTTCGTGCCCAATGACTATCAAGTCGGGCAGACCGGCAAGGTGGTAGCGCCGGAGCTTTACATCGCGGTGGGCATTTCCGGCGCGATCCAGCATCTGGCGGGCATGAAGGATTCCAAGATCATCGCCGCCATCAACAAGGACGAAGAAGCGCCCATCTTCCAGGTGGCCGATTACGGCCTCGTCGCCGATCTGTTTAAGGCGATCCCGGAAATGGACGAAGAGCTGACAAAGCTGGGCTACTAGGCACCGGCAGAGGACAAGCGCATGGCAATCGAGCGAGTAGGCGTAATCGGCGCAGGCCAGATGGGCACGGGCATCGCCCATGTTCTGAGCCTGGCCGGCATGGACGTCGTTCTGGAAGACATGAACCCCGACGCGCTTTCGAAGGCGCGCGGCGTCATCGAGAAGAATATGCACCGCCAGGCGGGGCGCGGCCTCATCAAGGACGACGTCATTGCACCCGCGATGGCGCGCATCCGCGCTTCCACCAGCATCGACGACATGAAGGACCGCGAGCTCGTCATCGAGGCGGCGACGGAGAACGAGGACGTCAAGCGCAAGATCTTCGCCGATCTATGCCCGCGCCTCTCCAAGACGGCGATGGTCGCGTCCAACACCTCCTCCATCTCGATCACGCGTCTGGCAGCGTCGACCGACCGCCCGGAGCATTTCATCGGCATTCACTTCATGAATCCGGTGCCGATGATGCAGCTGGTGGAGGTAATCCGCGGCATCGCCACCGACGACGCCACCTTCCAGGCCGCGCTCGATGTCGTGCGCCGCGTCGGCAAGACGGCCGCTTATGCCGAAGATTTCCCCGCCTTCATCGTGAACCGCATCCTGATGCCGATGATCAACGAAGCGGTGTACACGCTCTATGAAGGCGTCGGGAATGTCGAAGCCATCGACACGGCGATGAAGCTGGGCGCCAACCACCGCATGGGCCCGCTGCAGCTGGCCGACTTCATCGGCCTCGACACCTGCCTGTCGGTGATGCAGGTGCTCTACGAAGGTCTGGCGGATTCCAAATACCGCCCTTGCCCGCTGCTGGTAAAATATGTGGAAGCGGGCTGGCTGGGCCAGAAGACTGGCCGTGGCTTCTACGACTACCGCGGCGAACATCCGGTCCCGACACGGTAGCTTCCAACACAAATTGCGACTTTGTGCGTTCTCGCTTTGCAGATGCAAAGCGGATTGAATGCACGCGATGAGCCAAGAAGACGGCCTTCCCCTTCCCGCCCGTTATTGGGCGATGCTCGCCATCGCGCTCGGCATCACATTGGCGGTCATCGACTCGGCCATCGCCAATGTGGCGTTGCCCACCATCGCGACCGACCTGCACACCAATCCGGCGCTCTCGATCTGGGTGGTGAACGGTTATCAGCTGGCGATCACTATCTCGCTTCTGCCGCTTTCCTCGCTTGGCGATATCGCGGGGTATCGCCGGGTCTACATCGTAGGCTTGGCGCTCTTCACCGTCGCGTCGCTGGGGTGCGCGTTCTCGACCACACTGCCTATGCTGGCGACGGCGCGCGTGATCCAGGGCTTTGGCGCCGCCGGTATCATGAGCGTGAACACAGCGCTCTTGCGCTTTATTTATCCGCAGAAACTCTTGGGGCGGGGCATCGGCATCAATGCGATGGTGGTGGCGGTGTCCTCCGCCATCGGTCCCACCATCGCCTCCGCGATCCTCTCGGTGGCGAACTGGCCGTGGCTGTTTGCGGTGAACGTGCCCATCGGCATCGCGGCGGTCGCGGTCGGCATGTATTCGCTGCCACGCACGAAACCTTCGCCGCACAGCTTCGATATCTGGGGCGCGATCCTGAGCGCCGCGACATTCGGATTGCTGATCGGCAGCATCGACGGGCTGGGACACGGCCAAGCGTTCGGATTGTTCCTCGTGGAAGTCGGCGCGACCATCGGCCTTGGCTATCTGCTGGTGCGCCGCGAGTCTGGCAAAACCGCGCCGATGCTGCCGGTGGATCTGCTGCGCATACCGATCTTCGCGCTTTCCGTCTCCACCTCCATCTGCTCCTTTGCGGCGCAAATGCTGGCCTTCGTGTCACTGCCGTTCCTGCTGCAAATGGATCTGCATTTCAGCGCGGTGGAGACGGGCCTGCTGATCACGCCTTGGCCCATCGCGATCGGCTTCGCGGCACCCCTCGCCGGGCGTCTTTCCGACCGCTATTCGGCGGGGATATTGGGCGGGATCGGATTGTTTTTGTTCGCGATGGGCCTGCTCTCACTCGCTTTCCTGCCAGATCGTCCCGATTACATCGACATCGTATGGCGCATGGCGCTGTGCGGCTTCGGCTTCGGAATTTTCCAATCGCCGAACAACCGCGCGATGCTCTCCGCCGCGCCGAAATCACGCAGTGGCGGCGCCAGCGGCATGCTCGGTACCGCACGCCTCTTGGGACAGACGACGGGCGCGGCCGTCGTAGCGCTGTTGTTTGCACGCCTGCCGCATCAGGGGCCTACCGTCGCGCTGTTTCTCGCCTCCGGCTGTGCGCTGGTCGCAGCCTGCGTAAGCCTCGCGCGTCTCTATGAAACACCGGCCGTTGCGGCAACACGCGCCTCCAATCCGGAAGCGGATTCCGGCATGCATTCGGACGTGCTGCGCGAGCAGAACAAGGCGCCCTAGCCGCCCGGTCCTTTCCCCGCCTAGACTGGCGAAAAGCCATCGGGGGGCACATGAATAAGATTTTGGCCGGCGCAGTTGGCGCGCTTCTGGTGCTGGGCGCGGCGGCGGACGCCAAGCTGCCGTCACGCGATCACTTCCTGTTCTGGACGCCTGCAGAACAGGCCGTCGGCTACAAAAGCATCGAGAAGATTTTTCCGGTGCATGTGGTCAAGCGCGGGCTGACAGTGAGTGTGCTGCCGCACGACGCCAAACCGTTCGATGTGTCTTACACTTTCGGCGGCAAGACCTATGACACCGCGGCGTTCGTGAAGGACAATTTTTCGTCCGGCCTCATCATCGTGAGCCACGGACATGTTTTACTGGAACGCTACGGCCTTGGCCGCACCGAGAAGGATCGCTGGACCTCGTTCTCTGTCGGCAAGTCGGTGACCTCCACACTGGTCGGCGCGGCAATCAAGGACGGCTACATCAAGAGCCTCGATTCCCCGGTGACCGATTATTTGCCGGAGCTGAAGAAGACCGCCTATGACGGCGTGACCATCGCCGACCTCATCACCATGCGTTCCGGCGTGAAGTGGGATGAGGACTACACTAATCCCAAATCCGATGTGAACACGTTCGGTTTCCAGCCCGCGCGCAAGGACGGCATGGACCCTGTCGTGGCCTATATGGCGAAAATGCCGCGCGCACATAAGCCGGGCACAACCTTCCACTACGATACCGGCGAAACGGAGCTCGTCGGCATTCTCGTCGCGCGCGCGGTGAAGAAGCCGCTGGCGCAATATCTCTCGGAGAAAATCTGGTCGAAGATCGGTACCGAGCAGGACGCGGTGTGGATGCTGGACAACGCCGGCTACGAGCATGGTGGCTGCTGTCTGTCGATGACCTTGCGCGATTATGCGCGCTTCGGCCTGTTCTTCATGCATGGCGGCGTGGCGGACGGCGAACAGGTTCTGCCAAAAGGTTGGGTGAAAGACGCATCGACCAGTCAGACGCTAGTCGATCCCAAATATCCCGAGGAAGGTTACGGCTACTTCTGGTGGGTTCACCCGCACGGCACCTATTCCGCCGAGGGAATTTTCGGACAGCAGGTGTTCCTGGACCCGAAGAACGATCTGGTCATCGTCTTCAACAGCGCCTGGGCGCATGCCGACGACGACAAGGATTGGCTGGCGCAAGCGGCCTATATCGCGGCGGTGCGGAAAGCGCTGGCGAAGTAACCCGGCGCGCGTTGTTAGGATCGCGCGCGCGACAAGGCCTTGAAGTAATCGACAGCTTCGGGCGCGTCCCACGGCGCGGGACCATCGGCGCGGGCCACAACATTGCCTTTGGGATCGATGAGCAGCGACACCGGCAAGCCATAGACGTGGAAGGCGCGCATCATCGCGAGATTGTGGTCCGTATAGGCGGCAAGCGCGGAGGCGCTATGCGCCGCGAGGAAGCCCTTCGTCTCCGCCTCGCTGCTGCGGCCCACATTCACGGCGACCACCGTAAAGCCGGACGGCACCGCTCCCTTCAGCTTGGCGAGCGCCGGAAGCTCCTTCACGCAGGGACCGCACCATGTCGCCCAGAGATTGAGCAGGACATATCGGCCCCTGAACTCGCTTATCATGTGCGGCTTGCCGGCGGCATCGGTGAACGCCACGGCAGGCGCGGCTTCGGCCTTCGCCACCGGGGAAAGCGCGGAAAGGACCGTGGGTGGATGGTCCGCGTTTACGCTTGTGCGGTTCACATATAGAACGGCAGCCACAGCGATCAGGACGACGGCAAGGGCCGCGAGCACAAGAGGACGCTTCAGGTATTCGGTCATGAGCACCAACAAGATGTGGGGCGGACGGTTCGGCGAAGGCCCCGCAGATATCATGGCGGAGATCAACGCCTCCGTCGATTTCGACAAGAGACTGGCGCGTGAGGACCTGGCCGGTTCGCGCGCCCATGCCCGCATGCTGGCCGATCAGGGCATCATCGCGCAAGACGATGCGGCATCAATTCTGAAGGGCCTCGACCAGATCGAAGACGAGATTGCGGACGGTTCATTTACCTTCAAACGCGAGCTCGAAGACATCCATCTGAACATCGAGTCGCGGCTGGCGGAGATCATCGGTACAGCGGCGGGGCGGCTGCACACCGCGCGCTCGCGCAACGATCAGGTGGCGACGGATTTTAGGTTGTGGGTGCGCGAAGCCTGCGCCCGCGCCGACGAGGGATTGCTCGCGTTGCAGCGGGCGCTGGTAAAGCAAGCCGAAGCCCATGCCGAGACGATCATGCCGGGCTTCACGCATATGCAGCCGGCGCAGCCAGTGAGCTTCGCGCATCATTGCCTGGCCTATGTGGAGATGTTCGCGCGGGATCGCGGACGCTTCGGTGGCGCCGCGAAGCGGATGAATGAATCGCCACTGGGCGCCGCCGCGCTCGCCGGCACGCCGTTTCCAATCGACCGCGACAAGACGGCGAAGGCGCTGGGCTTCGATCATCCGGCGCGCAATTCGCTGGATGCGGTGGCAAGCCGCGACTTCGCGCTGGAATATCTTTCGGCGGCGAGCATCGCCTCCGTGCATCTGTCGCGGCTGGCAGAAGAAATCGTGATCTGGATGACGCCGGCTTTCGGTTTCATCACGCTGAGCGATGCCTTCACCACCGGTTCCTCCATCATGCCGCAGAAACGCAATCCCGATGCGGCGGAGCTGGTGCGCGCCAAGACGGGGCGCATCCTCGGCAGCTTTGTCACGCTGACGACGGTGATGAAGGGTCTCGCCCTCGCCTATGCCAAGGATCTGCAGGAGGACAAGGAGGCGCTCTTCTCCGCCGCCGATGCGCTCGATCTGTCGCTGGCGGCGATGGCAGGCATGATGGCGGACATGAAAGCCAATCCGGCGAAGATGCGCGCCGCCGCCGAAGCGGGCTATCCGACAGCTACCGATCTGGCCGACTGGCTGGTGACGAACCTCAAGAAGCCCTTCCGCGAGGCGCATCACATTGCGGGGAGCATCGTGAAGCACGCCGAGGAAAAAGGCGTGACCTTGGAAAAGCTGCCGCTGGCCGACATGCAGAACGTGGAACCCGGCATCACCAAAGAAATTGTCGCGGTGCTTTCGCTGGAGTCTTCGCTAAACTCGCGGACGAGCTTTGGCGGCACCGCGCCGGTGCGTGTGCGCGAGCAGATCGCGTTCTGGCAGGAGAGACTGACATGATCCTTCGCATTCTCCTCGTCATCGGTCTGGCGATTGCAGTCCCCGCCTGCGGCACCAAGAGCGATCTTCTGACGCCCGCCGGCAAGGAAACGCCCAAGGGCCAGAAAGACCCATCGCGCCCGCCGCAGCCCATCGGCCGATGAATCATTTTCAATACAAGAACGGGCGGCTCTTCGCCGAAGACGTCGATCTGACCCAATTGGCGGACAAGGTCGGCACGCCTTTCTATTGCTATTCCAGCGCGACCTTGGAGCGGCACTATCACGTTTTCGCCGACTCCTTTCCGAAAGGAACGCTGATCGCGTTTTCCGTGAAGGCGAACGGCAATCTCGCGGTGCTCAAAACATTGGGCCAGCTTGGCGCGGGTGCGGACGTCGTTTCCGGCGGCGAACTGAAGAAGGCGCTGGAGGCACGTATCCCCGCGGACAAGATCGTCTTCTCCGGCGTCGGCAAGACGCGCGCGGAGATGAAGCTCGGTCTCGAAGCGGGCATCCACCAGTTCAATGTCGAGAGCGAGCCGGAACTGATCGCGCTGAACGAGGTCGCGGCGTCGCTCGGCAAGCGCGCGCCCATCACCATCCGCGTCAACCCGAATGTCGATGCGAAGACTCACGCCAAGATCACCACCGGCACGTCCGAAAACAAATTCGGCATTCCGTGGAGCCGCGCGCGGGATGCCTACAAGCTCGCGGCGTCCTTGCCCGCGCTTCAGATCGTCGGCGTCGATGTGCATATCGGGAGCCAGATCACCGAGCTGTCGCCGTTCGAAGCCGCCTTCGCACGCGTCGCGGAATTGGTGAAGAGTCTGCGCAGCGACGGCCACAGCATCAGCCGCATCGATTTGGGTGGCGGATTGGGCGTGCCCTATGCACCGGCCGATCCAGCACCACCTCCGCCGGAACTTTATGGTGCAGCGGTATCGCGCGCGGTGGCCGATCTGAACTGCGAACTCATCCTGGAACCAGGACGCCTCATCGCCGCCAATGCCGGCGTGCTCGTCAGCCGCGTGACCTATGTGAAAGAGGGCGAGGCCAGGAAATTCCTCATCCTCGATGCGGGGATGAACGATCTCATCCGCCCCGCGATGTACGACGCCTATCACGAGATCGTGCCGGTGCGCGAAGCCACGCCCACAACCGTTTACGATGTGGTGGGGCCGGTGTGCGAATCCTCCGATCTTTTCGGGTCAAACCGGCGTTTACCGGAACTGAAAGAGGGCGATCTTGTGGCCATCCTGACCGCGGGCGCCTATGGCGCGGTGATGGCTTCTGCATACAATGCGCGGCCGCCCGCCGCCGAGGTTCTGGTGAAGGGCGACCAATGGGCCGTGGTGCGCCCCAGAATGAGCGATGACGAATTTATCGGACTTGATCGCATCCCCGGATGGCTCGCGCCTTAGGCGCGAGGCGCGGCACGCCGAGGCGTTCATCCGCCGCGCGCGGCTCACCATCTGGTGGGAACGCGTGTGGCCGAAGCTTTGGCCTGCCAGCGGAATCGTGGGCCTGTTCATCGCCGCGGGCCTGCTCGATGTGTTCGCTTATATGCCGTGGTGGATTCACACACTTCTCCTGCTCGGCGCGGTGGGCGCTGCGGGATACTTCCTCTATCGCAACTTCCAGAATTTCGACGCCCCGAGCTGGTATGAAGGCGCGCGGCGTGTCGAGCGCGATTCCACGCTCGAACACCGCCCCATCACCGAACATCACGACGTCATGGCCGCCGGCGCGGGCGATCCTTATGCCGAGGCACTGTGGAAAGCGCATATCCGCGCCTTGCTCTCGCGCATCGGCAACATGCGGGTCTCGCTGCCGTCGCCGCAACTGGCAAAGCACGATCCCTATGCAATCCGTTTCGTCGTCCTGTTGCTTTTGATGGCGGGCGCAATCGTTGCCGGGTCGGACTGGAAGAACCGCCTCGCCTTCGCCCTGTCGCCGGATGCCGGATCGGGCACAGCCTCGGCCACTGTCGATGCCTGGATCAATCCGCCCGCTTACACCGGATTGCCGCCGATCTATCTGAAACCGGGATCGCAGGTGGGCGCGCCGATCCGTGTGCCGGTGAATTCCGAGCTTGTCGTGCGCGTGCATCGCTCCAGCGTGTCGCCGGAGATCGTTCTGTCTCCGACGCATGACAAGCGGCCGAAAGTCTCCGCCGGCGACGATGAATATGCCGCGAACGCATTCCTGCACGCCGACGAAAATATCTTCGTGCGCGCCGGCGGCCGCACCTTGGGAAGCTGGCACACGCAGATCGTTCCCGACGAGGCGCCGCATATTGTCTTCTCGCAGCCGCCGTCTGTGACTGAGCACGACGCGGTAAAGCTCAGTTTCGCGGCGGCGGACGATTACGGCGTTGTGTCGGTCCGCGCGCTGATCAAGCCGCTCAAAGGCACGCGTGTGCTCGCCATCGATCTGCCGCTCGATGCTTCGGCGAAAACCGTCAAGCAGACCGTCTACCGCGACCTCACGGAGAACCCGCTGGCCGGTCTCGACGTCACGATCACCTTGGAAGCGAAAGACGGCGCGGGGCAGACGGCGCAGAGCAAGCCGATGCGCTTCACCCTGCCCGCGCGCATCTTCACCAATCCCCTGGCGCGCGCGCTGGTCGAGCAGCGTCAGCATCTTTTCGCCAAGACGCCGCACGCCAAGCCTGTGACGCTGGCCACGCTCAATGCACTCACCATCGCGCCGGACAAGTTTTATCAGGATCAGACCAAGCTCTATCTCATTTTGCGCTCGACCTATTGGATGCTGCACGAAGCACACAGCGATGAGGACATCGCGCGCGTTCAGGATTTGCTGTGGCAGACCGCGATGTCGCTGGAAGGCAATGGCGCGGCGGATGCCGCCGCCGAACTGCGCCGCACCGCCGAGGCGCTGGCGCAGGCGATGCAGCAGGGCGCGCCGCAGAGCGTGATCGATGCCTTGATGCAGCGCTATCAGCAGGCGCTTTCGCGCTATCTGCAGGCGATGGCGAAGAACGCGCAGGCCTCCAACGGCCCGCCACCGCCCGGCACAAAAGTCATCACGCCCGACGACATCGAGAAGATGATGAAGCTGATCCAGCAGCTGGCGCAGAGCGGTTCGCGCGACGCGGCGGCGAAGATGCTGGCGATGCTGCAAAGCCTGCTCGAAAACCTGCAGATGTCGGGGAGCTCCGGTGGCAGCGGCGGCCAAGGCGACAAGGCGATGTCGGACGCGATCCAGGGTCTCTCCGATCTCATGGGCCGGCAGCGCCAGCTGATGGACAAGACCTATCGCGAAGGCCAGGACGCGGGCGATCCAAAGGACGGTGGCGGCAAAGGGCTTTCCGACCAGCAAGGCAAGCTGCGCGACGATCTGAACAAACTGTTCAAGGGCCTTGGCGGCAAAGGTTCGGCTGCGGGCAAGAATTTCGACGAAGCCGGTAAGGACATGGGCCAGGCGCAGGGACAACTCGGCGGGAAGGATTTCGACAACGCGGGCAAATCCGAGCAGCAGGCGCTGGATGCGATGCGCAAAGGCACCGCTGCATTGGCGCAAGCCCTGATGCAGGAACAGGGCGGCCAGGGCATGAAGCCGGGCGGTCAGAACAACAACGAAGATCCGCTCGGCCGCGAAAACGGCGCGCAAGGCAGCGTCAACGGCGGCAAGGTGCCGGACAAGGATTCGTTAGCCCGCGCGCGCGCGATTTTGCAGGAGCTGCGCAAACGCGCCGGCGAAACCGGCCGCTCGAAGGAAGAACTCGATTATCTTGATAGGCTGTTGAAGGAATTTTAGACCCGTTTCTGCTTGGCGTGATGCAATACCCTGCCACCTCACAAATGTCATGGCCCGCCGGAGTGCGGGCCACCCAGTTGAAATCTGTGAGATGGGCGCAGTTTGGAATGTAGACGCCGTTCTACTTTTCGATAGCAGAGAAGACGTCACCTGGGTGGCCCGCACT
>DASXHQ010000166.1:0-17179 GCA_036488415.1 Rhizomicrobium sp. | reverse complement strand
GTGACGAGATCGCCGAACCATTGATGCGCCAGCTCATGGGCCTGAACGTCGAGGCTGGAGCGCTTCTGCTCCAGCGGCGCGTTGTCGTCCATGAGAAGAAGCTGTTCGCGGAAGGTGACCGCGCCGGCATTCTCCATCGCGCCGGCCGAAAAATCCGGCACCGCCAGCACGTCAAGCTTCTGATAGGGATAGCCAATGCCGTAATAAGCTTCGAGATGCTCGATAATCGAGGGCGTCAGCGACAAAGCATATTTCAGCTTCGATCCCATGCCCTTCGCGGTCACGCCGCGCAGATGCAGCGGATGGTCGCGATACTGGTTCGCCGGAATGTCGCCGCCGTCCACAATGTCGAGCGGACCAATGGCCAGCGCTACGAGATAGGTCGGGAGCGGCTTGGTCTGCTGGAACGTCCACTTCATCATGCCGTTGCCGACGCCGCTGTCGGTGACAACCGGGGTGTTGCCGATGACCTTGTCGTCCACCGGCACGGTCACGGAGATATCGAACGGCGTCTTGTATCCCGGCTCATCGAAGCTGGGGAACATGCGTCGCGCGTCGATGTTTTCGAACTGGGTGAAGGCATAGGCATCGCCCATCTTCGTCACCACCTTGTAGAGGCCCGCCAACGACGGATTGAACGGCGCGTCGTAGTCGAAGACCAGCTTTGCCTTGCCCGCGGGAATCTTCTCACCGAAGTTGAGGTAAGCCACGCCAGATGGATCGACCTGTGCGTAAGCGATCTGCACCTTCTTGCCCGACGGCAACAGTGCGAAGGCAGTCTTTACGTTCAGTTCGTTGCCGTCGATAAACAGTGTCTTGCGCGCGGTGTTGAAGGTGACGTCGATCTCGGTGTGGCCGCTGAAACGGTCCTTCTTCGGATCGACGGTCACGCTGATCGCGTAGTGCAGCGGCGTCGCCGCGCGTGGCAGCGGGCCCAGTGGCACCTGCTCATCCGGTTTACTGATCGGCTTGGGCGCCGCGACGGCGGCCGGTACGTCCTTCTTTGGCTGATCGTTTTTGCCGCAAGCCGAAAGCAATGTGAGCGCAGAAAGCAGCGCGGCTGGGAGAATTTGCCGGAACATGGAAGACACAGACGAGAGTTGCGGCCTCCAGATTAGCCGATCTTTTCGATTCGCCAATCGCATGAAACCGAAGATGAGCCGGTTTAATCGATTTATTTCCCCTTCCATTGCGGCGGACGTTTTTGCGCGAAGGCCATAGGCCCCTCGACGAAATCCTCGCTTCTGAACATCGCCGCGACCGCCGGATACTTCGCTTGCGCCTTCAACGCCACTTCGACTGATGGTTCCGCAAGTCCGCGATAGACTGCCTGTTTCGAGGCCCGCACCGACATCGGCGACAGCTCCAGAATCTGCGCGGCCCATTTCTTCGCGGTGCTCATCAGATCGGCCGGCGGCACGACCTCGTTTACAAAGCCGAGCGCGTGACCTTCTTTTGCGCTCACGCGCCGTCCCGTGAGGATCATGCCCAACGCCCGCTTGTCGCCGATAGTCCGCGGCAAGCGATGGAGGCCGCCCGCCAGTGCCGCCAGTCCCACGCGCGGCTCAGGCAACGCAAACATCGCTGTCTCCACGGCGACGATGATGTCGCATGCCAGCGCAATCTCGAACCCGCCGCCCATCGCCAAGCCATTCACCGCCGCGATCAGTGGTTTGTCGAGATCGAAACGGGAGCACAATCCGGCGAAGCCGCTGGGCGGCATCGACATCTTGCCGCCGGCGGCCTGGTATTTGAGGTCGTTGCCGGCGCTGAAGGCTTTCTCGCCGGCGCCCGTCACGATGGCGACCCATTGCTCCGGATCGTTCGCGAAGTCGTTGAAGATCGCATCCATCTCGAAATGCTGCGGTGGATGCAGGGCGTTCATCACCTCGGGACGATTGAGGGTGACGATGGTAAGCGGCCCTTCCCGCTCCACCTTGCAGAATTCGTAATCGGCCATGTGGGCTTTCCTCAATGGTTCTGTGCGATTTTGGGCGCGCCCTGCCATGCCCGGCAAGGCTTGGGTAACCATTTCTCTTTAGTTTTGGCCGAGCGTGGCCTCGGAATATCGAATGTCGGACTATTGGATCGTCAGCGTCAGCGACCGGGCTTATGGCCCGTACACGACGGAGCAGATGGAAAGCTTCGCGGCGGAGGGCCGCCTTGCCGCTTCGTCCCTCATCGCGCGTGCGGGCGAAACGTCCTTCCGTTCCGCAGGGGAAGAACCGCAATTCTCGGCGTTGTTCCAACCCTCAAAAATCACGCCGTTGGCGCGCGAGGAACCCCTGCATCCGCAGGAGCCGGCAAAGTTTGGCCGTAGCGATGTCGACGGCAAATCCAGCGAGCGCGGACGCTTCGTCATCATCACCGATATGAAGTCGCGCTCGATCCAGGGTGTCGAAGAAGAAATCCACAAGCTTGGTTCTGCCTATCCATTGCTGCCCCAAGTGTGGCTGCTCATAAGCGAGTTGTCCGTCAACTCCATTCGCAATCTTCTGACGCCGCAACTCGGCAGGCTGGATTCGCTGTTCGTGCTTGATGCCACACGCGACAAAGCAGCATGGTTCAATTTCGGCCCGGAGGCGGACACGCGCATCCGCAAGCTGTGGAGCAAGGAACCGCCGGCGGCGCGCCAGATTGCCTAACCGATCTGTTTCAAGTCGCTGCGGAAGCGCTTGTAGTTTTTCACATAGATATCCGACGAGATCTTCAGCATCGCCAATTGCGGTTCCGGCAATTGCTTCACCACCCGTGCCGGCGCGCCCAGGATCATCGAACCGTCCGGAAACTCCTTGCCTTCGGAAATCAGCGAATTGGCGCCGACAAGACAGTTGTTGCCGATTTTTGAGCGGTTGAGCAGCGTCGATCCCATGCCGATAAGCGAATTGTCGCCCACCGTCGTCGAGTGAAGGATGACCTTGTGCCCAACGGTGACGTTATTGCCGATGGCGGTTGGTTGCCCGGGATCGGTGTGCACGACGGAGTTGTCCTGCACGTTTGAGTTCTCGCCGATGGTAATCCAGTCATTGTCCGCGCGAATGACCGCGCCGAACCAAATGCTCGCGCCCTTCAGCAATCGCACACGACCGATGAGCACGGCATTCGGCGCAACCCAGTAATCGCCTTCCGCGGGTAGTTCCGGTTTCCAGTCACCCAGCGCGTAGATTGGCATGTCCGTTCCATTTCGTTTCCGACGGCATTGTGACAGCCGGCAAGAAAAGTTCATCAACAAAAACAGACGTGTTTGGAAATTTTCGTTAGGCTTTGTTCAAGCTCACTGAGTCGCGTGGGCTTTAAGGGGGCAGAGCTTGGTGCGGATGTGCACTTTGCCAGTACCGACCGCCAAACGGCCGAAATCCGCCGCCCTGAAACTCACACGCTCAAGACAGCCAGCCGTTTCGTCACGAAACGGCGATCTTTCCCGTCATCGCAATCTGTCATTGTCCAGGGAGTATCCATGGCAAAGCGTTCCGCGCGTCGCAAGTATCGCGACGGTGCTTACGAGTCCGACAATGTGCATGCGCTCTTTCCGTCCGGCGGCTGGAGCCCGCTCGACAACGATCGCCAGGAGCGCGATCGAAAATATGTGAAAAACATCCGGGCGATGAGCCCGTTGCAGCAAAAGCTGATGGACGCGATCGAAGAACGCTCCGTTGTGCTGGCGCTGGGGCCGGCGGGAACCGGCAAAACCTACATCGCCATATCAAAAGCCGTCGAAGCCTTGGAGCAGAACAAGGTGAGCCGCATCGTGCTCTCCCGTCCTGCGGTCGAGGCCGGCGAAAGTCTCGGGTTCCTGCCCGGTGACATGCAGGAGAAGCTCGCCCCCTATCTACGGCCGCTCTACGACGCGTTGAATGAGCGGCTCGGCGGCAAACGGCTCAAGGCGCTGATCGCCGAAGGCATCATCGAGATCGCGCCGGTCGCGTTCATGCGCGGGCGCACGCTCAACGATTGCTTCGTGGTGATCGACGAGGCCCAGAACTGCACTTACGGGCAGCTCAAGATGCTACTCACGCGCCTGGGCTGGCGTTCGACGATGATCCTGACGGGCGATCCTGACCAGACCGACCTGCTGCCCGGTATCTCCGGCTTCGGCGATATCGCGACGCGGCTGGAACGGGTGCCGGAAATCTCGATCACGCGGCTGGGCGACACGGACATCGTGCGCCACCCGCTGGTGGGAAGTATGTTGACGGTACTTTAGACGGCCAGGACGATGGAGAGGCCGAACAGGCCGATCATAAAGCTCCAATAGAAGCTCAGCGCCGCGGCGAGCCAGAACGCCACGGCGGAACAAGCCTTCTTGCGCCAGGACCGGGCGGCGTTGTCAAACAACACGCTCGGTCCGGCCACGACCATCACGATGTAATAGGCGGCCTTCTTGCCGCTGCTCTCTGCCTTCGGCGCCGTCAGGCGATAGAGATTGGCGACAATCCCGGAAAGGGCGAAGCCGCCCGTCATCGCAAAAAGAAAAACTTCAAGATTATGCACCTGAACCACCGCACCGCGCGCCACGGGTGGTCAAGTGCAGCCTCTATGCCCGCGGAAATCGGTCGGATAGGTAAAATTTGTGTCATTTCGGACCGAAAACAGGAGCGCGCTCGGCGAAACCAATACGACCGTCCGATTTCCGGGCAGCGGCGGCGGCGCAACGCCATAACGAAATTAACTGTCACAACGCCCCATCCACAGGGAATCGGCAATGGGCGTGATACACAAGTCCGAAGACATGACTCGCGAGCAACGCGATCCAGGGATGAGCCGAGCGGGGAATACAGACGAGGATGTAAAACAACGGTCGGGGTGGCTCATTCCGATCGCCGTATTCATCGTGACGGCAGGACTGTCGGCCCTCTTCCTACTCTATTACCTTGTTCCGGCGCCAACGTCCTTCATCGAAGAGCATGCCGCACCGACCTCGCGGACGGATTCCGTGTCCCTCACGGTGAACGGCACAAAATTCGCAATTCCAGCGAATTACATCATGTTTGCGCGCGCGCGGCAGGGCGGTGCGCTCAAGGAAGTCCAGCTTTTCACGACTTTCCCGGATTTCAACGGTTATTCCGACTGGCATGCCTCTTCGTTTTCCGGCAATGCCGCGGATTCGCCCGTGATCTTCATTTTGCTGCGCGAGGAGCAGTTCAAGATCGGCGAGGCCGAGCGCCTGCAACGCATCTATATGACCTATGTTGTCGATCCGGCAGGCAAGCCGGGGCCGTTCGGCCTTACGCAATATGTCTTTCGGGACGATTCCGGGTATCACGGTGAGGATCTCTTTGTCGGCCAGAATCAGGGCAAGACGGTCGTGCTCCGCTGCGTGCGCTTCAGCCCCGAGGTGCCGAGTCCAAGTTGCCTGCGCGACGAACGCATCGGTGATGGCGTGTCGATAAGCTATCGCTTCAAACGCGCGAATCTCGGCCACTGGCAGGAGATCGTTCAGGGCGTGGACAAATTGATCGCCTCGTTTCGCATGAAATAATCAGCGGATGCGATAGGCATCCAGCGACACCCGCGGCGGAAACAGATCGTGGATCGCGGTCGTGATCGCCGGAAATACAATCAGCGCCGCAACGCCGCCCGACGCGATGAGAATAGCGTCCCCGACAGCGCCGAGTGCGAGAAGTGCGATGGGCGATGCCAAGCAGAAAAAAGCGATCGGTATCGCGAGTTGCTCCGAAGCGCGCAGAGCCGCAACTGCTGTGGCGTCGCCCGTGCGCGCGAATTTCGCGGATTGAATGACCATCGTGAATGCCGGCATGGCGGAAACGGCGATGGCCAAAACCAATTCCAGCGGGGTCATAGTCAAACGCCCGCTCACCCAAAATGCCACGAACGCGAGAACCGCGACGGTAAGTAAAAAGGCGATGGCGCGGCGGACATTGCGCGACGCGGCAAAGGCGACGATAGCGAACAGCGCAACTTCCGCAGATAAAACGATTGTTGAGAATGGCCACGCCGCGCCGGCATTCCGGCCTCCGAAATAACCCAGAACAGCGAAAATCAGCGCGACATCCGAAACGCTCCAGCCCCAGCGCGGCTGAACTACGAATGCCAAGCCATCCAGCCACCGTTCGCAGCGTTCGCGCAGCCGGTTGGCGCGAACGATGAATTCATCATCGTGAGGAAAATAGCGCGCCGCCAGGAAAGCGACGCCCAACGCCGATGCGCAGCCGAGCAGAACCAAAAGCGCAAGCATCAGATTCGCCAGACCGAACTCTGTCGACAGGGTTGCTGTCGCCGCCATCACAAGCGCTAGCGGCCAGATTACGACACCACCTGCGCTGTCTATTGTCTGTCGGATGGCATCCGCCGGTGAAGCGCCGTCGCATATCTTTGTCTGAACCACCGATAGAAGGATATCGGCAATGATGAAGCCGCAAAGATAGCCCAGTGGCTGCAACGGGGCGTGGAGCGCGATCCCCAAAAGAAAACCCGGAAGCGGCGCAAAGGCCGTCGCGGCAGCTAATGCGGTCTGGCGAAACTGAATGTAGGAAAACGCGGACAGAACGGCGAGCGCGATGGCCGCCCCGATCCACTCCGGCAGGAACGCCCCCTGCACCCCTCGGCCCGGTTACGAGCGCGACGCGGGTGCTTCGGGCAAATCCATCTCCAGGATCGCCATGTTGAAGGCGTAGGAGACCTCGCCGTCTTCTTCGTCCTTGAAGATCACGCCGATGAACTCGCCATTGATGTGGACTTCGACGGAATCGTCCTGCTTCGGCCGTTCAACCACCGTAATGGTGTCGAGGCGGAAAAGATTGCGCAGGTATTTCTCGATGCGCCAAAGTTCGTTGCGGGTCAAAGCTCGGGTCTCCTTGAAGGACTTTGGAGTCGCATGTCGGCGGGCCGGTGGTCAAGCACAGCCTTGACCGCCGCGCCGCGCTCGCCGCCAATGCCGCTATGAGCGGCGGATTCACGGCACCCCAAGGCTATTACGCGGCGAGCTCCGAGGCGCCTCCCCCGCGCACGCGGTTGAGTGAAGACATGCGCGCGGATGTCTGCATCGTGGGCGGTGGCTTCACGGGGCTCACTGCAGCGCTGCACCTGGCCCGCGCCGGTGCGAAGGTTATCCTACTGGAAGCGGAGGCCGTCGGCTTCGCCGCGTCGGGCCGCAATGGCGGGCAAATCCACACCGGCCATCGCATGAGCCAGCCTGCCTTAGAGCGTTGGCTAGGGCGAGTTCACGCGCGCGATCTCTGGGACCTGTGCGAAGAGTCCAAAGCGCTGGTGCGGTCACAAGCCGCCGCGCTCGCGCCCGATGCACATCTGAAAGACGGCCTGATTATCGCCGCGCATGATCGTGCGGCGCTACGCGAGCTGGATGAGGACACTGACTACCTGAACCGGCATTACGGTTATTCCGCTGCGCGTATGATTGACGCCGATCAAACTCGCCAGCTGACCGGCGCGGACTATTTCGGCGGCAAGTTGGATATGGGCGGAGGCCATCTTCATCCGTTGCGTTATGCCCGCGGACTGGCGCGCGGCGCGGAGGCAGCGGGCGCGACGATCTTGGAACACTCGCGCGCGCGTAGCGTTGAAACCGAAGCCAACACCGCTATCGTTCATTGCGACGTCGGCAAAGTTACCGCGGATTTCGTCCTGCTGGCGACGGATGCCTTCTCAGCCGATCTGGCGCCGGAACTCGCGCCCTATATCGGGCATGTGGAAAGCTTCATGTCGGCAACAGCGCCATTGCCGCCGGAGCTTGACGCCCAAATTCTGCCGACGGATGCGGCAGTTGCGGATACGCGGCACGTTCTCGACTATTACCGCAAGAGCGACGACGGGCGGCTGTTGTTCGCGGGACGCGAAGGTTACTGGAATGTGCCCACCGACATAGCGCCAATCGTGCGCCGGCGGATGCTGCAAGTTTTCCCCATGCTGAAATCCGTTCCAACCGAATATGCCTGGAGCGGCGATGTGGGTATCACGGTGACGCGCCTGCCCCATATGGGACGGCTATCCCCGCATGTGCTTTTTGCGCATGGCTATTCGGGACAGGGCGTCGCCCTCACCTCGATCGGCGGCAAACTCATGGCGGAAGCGGCCTTGGGCAAATCCGAGCGCTTCGATGTGATGGCGCGCGTGCCAGCAAAGAAATTTCCGGGCGGCACTTGGCTGCGCAAACCGCTGATCGCGGCCGCGCTGTTCGCCTTCAAAATCGCGGATGCGTTCTAGATATCGAAATCAGCTTCGCGGATGACGTGGTCCATCGCCTGCGAGGGCCGGTCACAACCGGCGCAGCCGACTTCCTTGGCCGGCACGCCTGCCACCGTGCAATTCGCGGGAACCGGTTTCAGCACGACGCTGCCGGCCGCCACGCGCGAATATTCGCCGACTTCGATATTGCCGAGCACTTTCGCGCCGGCACCCAGCAACACACCGCGGCGGATTTTGGGGTGCCTGTCCTCGTGCTCCTTGCCGGTGCCGCCCAAGGTTACACCGTGCAGCATCGACACGTCGTCTTCGACCACCGCGGTTTCGCCGATGACGATGCCGGTCGCATGGTCCATGAAGATGCCGCGGCCGATCCGAGCATTCGGGTGGATGTCCACCGCGAACAGCTCCGAGACGCGGCTCTGGATGAAATAGGCGAACGGTGCGCGGTTGTGTTTGTAGAGCCAATGCGCGATGCGATAGCTCTGTAGCGAATGGAAGCCTTTGAAGAACAGGAAAGCCTGCGCATAAGAGTGGCAAGCAGGGTCGCGCTCGAACACGGCAGACAGGTCCGCACGCACGGCGGCGCCGATTTCCGGATCGGCCTTCATCGCCTCTTCGAAGATCTCGCGGGCGAGCATCGGGGTAACGCCTTCGCCGCCGATCTTGGCGGCCAGGAGATAGGCCAACGCATCTTCCAGCCGGTCGTGCTGAAGGATCGTGCCATGCGCCAGGCCGGCGATGGCCGGCTCGCGCGCGGCGAACTCCTCAGCCTGCTCGCGCAGCGCGGACCAAATAGGATCGACCTGGGCGACTTTTCCAATATGCAGCGACATGGATGGCTCCGTTATCCTTGAGTATAGCGAAACCCGCGATACTTTCCAATTTTGAACCCCAACTCTAGCCAACGCGCCTCTCGCGCGGCATCGGCCCAAAGGTTATGTAAGACCTCAATGTCCACCCGCAACCCTCATAAGGGGTATGCAATTTTCGGCTTCCTCCATGGTTGATGCGACTTCGTTGAATCGCCCCGCTCCGCAGACGCTCGACCTGCTTCTGTCGCGCCGCTCCGGCTCGGCCAAAACCATGACGGGACCCGGCCCAAACCCCGAAGAATTGCGTGTGATTTTACAAGCAGGCGCGCGGGCGCCCGATCACAAAAAGCTATTCCCGTGGCGCTTCATCGTCTTTGAAGGCGAAGGTCGCAAGCGCATGGGGGACTTGCTTGGCGATATCCTTTGCGCCGAAGGCGATGTGAGCGACGAGCGCATCGCAATGGAGCGCGGCCGCTTCCTGCGCGCGCCGGTGGTCATCGGTGTTGTGAGTCGCGTCCGCGAGAACATTCCGATTCCGACCTGGGAGCAGGAATTATCGGCAGGCGCCGTCTGCCAGAACATTCTGCTCGCATCGCATGCGTTGGGCTACGTCGCCAACTGGATCACCGAATGGTGCGCCTACGATCCTGTTGTGAAAGAGAAGCTGGGCCTGAAACCCGGAGAGCGTATCGCGGGCTTCATCTATATCGGCAAACCTGCCGAGCCGCTGGAAGAACGCGTGCGACCGGATTTGGACAACCTCATCACCTGTTTCTGAGACCTGCGATGCGAACTTACCTCGCCCGCTCGTGGGTGAATCACAAGCTGGCTGGCGGCAACTCCAAAATCCACGGAGAAGGCGTGTTCGCGACCGTACCCATTGCGCGTGGTGAAAAGTTGATGGAGTTTGGTGGCGAGAGGATCAGCGGCGCACAATCCGCCGATGGTTATCGCGAATGTTCGGTGTGGCTGATCGCGGACGACACTTACCTCGCTTTGCCCGAAAGCGATCCCGATCCCAGCCTCGATGAGAACCTGAATCATTCCTGTGATGCCAATGCGTGGCTTACGGATGAAGTGACGCTGGTTGCGCGGCAAGAGATCGCGGCAGGCGAAGAGATCACGCTCGATCAGGGAACGTGGAATTTCGACGAAGCGGAATACACCTGGGACGAGATGGATTGTGGCTGTGGCTCGCCGGATTGCCGCAAGAGACTCACGGAGAAGGACTGGATGCTCCCTGAGGTGCGGGCGCGTTACGCAGGTCATTTTCATCCGGTCATACAAAAAATGCTCGATGCCTTGCGCGGGTGACGCGCGCCAAACAATCCGCTAGCGTCGCGTGGGCATCGGGGGCGGCATGGCGCAGACGGAGACACAGAAGCAGGGCCTGCCCATTCATCAGATCGCCGCCGTTGCTATCGGCAATGCCCTCTCCTTCTATGATTTCGTCTGCTATGCGTTCTTCGCCACACAGATCGGCGCCTGCTTCTTTCCGTCCGCAAACCCGACGACGCGCCTGCTGGCATCGCTCGCCACCTTCGGCGTCGGCTTTTTCACGCGCCCTCTCGGCGGCCTGATCATCGGGCGCATGGCCGACCGCATCGGCCGCAAACCGGCGATGATGCTCTCGTTCAGCCTGATGGGGCTCGGCATCGTGGGACTTGCACTGACGCCTTCCTACCAATCCATCGGCGCGGCGGCACCGGTCCTGTTCATCCTGTTCCGGCTGATCCAAGGATTTGCGCTCGGCGGCGAAGTCGGACCAACTACTGCTTACCTGGTCGAAGCCGCCCCGCCGTTGAAGCGCGGTTTCTATGCCGCGATCTCCTATGCCACGCAGGACGGCGGCGTGCTGGTCGCGGGCATCATCGGCACGATCCTCGCGTCCTCGTTATCCGATGCGGCTTTGACAGGCTGGGGATGGCGTGTCGCGTTCCTGATCGGCGCCGCAATCATTCCGTTCGGCCTGTATGTTCGCAGCAGCCTGCCGGAAACATTGGATGAGGCGCCGGATGATACGCCCGCGCGCCTTGGCCCTTACCTGCGCATTGCTATGCTTGGCCTGATGATGCTGCTCACGGGAACAGTGTGCAATTACGCCATCGAATATATGACGACCTATGCCATCAACACCTTGCACATGGATACGGCCGTCGCGTTCGGCGCCACAGTGGTGATCGGCGTATTCAGCGTCACCTTCGATTTGATCAGTGGATGGACAACCGACCGTTTCGGCCGCAAGCCCGTGATGATCATTCCCTATGCGGCGCTGTTCCTGCTGGCGTTCCCGTTATTCTATTTCGTCTCGCACGCCCGCACGACATTCGCGCTTTATGCGGCAAGCGCGCTGCTGGCGTCACTGCAGTGTTGGGGTGGCGGACCGACGCTCACGGTGGTGACGGAATCGCTGCCGCGCCGCATTCGCGCGGGCGCCGTGGCAGTAATCTACGCGGTTTCCATCGCAGCCTTCGGCGGAACGACCCAGTTCATGATCACTTGGATCATCGCCGCGACCGGCAATCCGCTCGCGCCGGCCTTTTACATGATGGGTGGGATCGCTATCGGCCTGATTGCAATGGCATCGATCCGCGAAACTGCGCCGGTCAAAACCGGAATTATGGAATTCCGATAAGCTTATGCGTCTGCAGGCTGAGCCGCCATTGCGGATGCGTGAGGCAATATTCGGTCGCCGCTTTTGTGTTCTCTGCGCGCTGCGTGCCATCCATAGGCTGGAGAAAAAAGTGCTCGAATTTCAGCGCAGCGAATTTCTCCGGTGGCGCGAGCGTTTGCGGATAGACGAGCTTCAGTTCGCTGCCCGCTTTTAGTTTCAGTTCTGCATCTGATTTCGGGCTGACACAGATCCAATCGAGGCCCAGCGGCGCGTCCTGCGTGCCGTTCGTCTCGACCCCAATCTCAAAACCACGCGCATGCAGCGCCGCGATCAGCGGCTCGTCGATCTGCAGCAGCGGTTCACCGCCGGTGCAGACGACATAGGGTTTGCCGGGATGACCCTTGGGCCATTGCGCGGCCACCGCATCGGCCAACGCGTCCGGGGTTTTGAATTTCCCACCACCGGATCCATCCGTTCCGATAAAGTCGGTATCGCAGAAAGTGCAAATCGCCGTGGCACGGTCGCGCTCCAATCCTGTCCACAGATTGCAACCCGCGAAGCGCAGGAACACCGCCGCGCGACCAGTCTGCGCGCCCTCGCCCTGCAGCGTGTAGTAAATCTCTTTCACCGAATATGTCATGCTGCCGCGTATTTCGCGTAACCCTTCGCGCGAAGATCGCAGGCGGGACACTGGCCGCAGCCATATCCCCAATCATGGCGATGGGTGCGGTCGCCATTATAGCAGGTGACGGTCTCTTCAATCGTAAGCGCAACCAGCGCCTTGCCACCAAGCTGTTCCGCCAAGGCCCAGGTTTGTGCCTTGTCGAGCTTCATCAGCGGCGTGTGGATGTCGAAATGCGTGTCCATCGCCAAGCTCAGCGTCTTCGCGGTGGATTTGATCGTGTCGTCGCGGCAATCGGGATAGCCAGAATAGTCCGTCTCACACATCCCACCGACGAGATCACGGATGCCACGCCGGTAAGCGAGCGCTGCCGCCGCCGCGAGGAAGAAGATATTGCGGGCGGGCACAAAACTCGTCGGCAGTCCGTTCGCGCGCGTTTCGATCTTCATGTTCTCGGTAAGGGCGGAGCCGCCAATGGCCTTCAGTGTGTCGATGGGCAAAACGTGATCGTCACCCAGCCGGCCCTGCCATTCCGGAAATTCGCTGCGCAGCGCCGCCAACACCCGCGGGCGAGCGTCCATTTCCGCGTGATGACGCTGGCCGTAATTAAAGCCCACCGTCTCCACCCGTGCGAAATGATCGAGCGCCCAGGCCACGCATGTCGTGGAATCCTGACCGCCGGAAAACAGGACCAAAGCCGTTTCGCGCTGCACCATGAACGCTTCCATAGCGGCAAGTTGGACTTGGGCCAATAAGCTTGAATTTGGCACGCCATTGGCCCAGCTTCGCGGCGCAAATCGAGCAAGGTGCCGTCCGTGACCGGAATGGCTTTAAGCGGTTCGGGGCTTTTCACGCCAGCCCAATCCATCTCCAACAACGAGCTGGTCGCCTCCTTCAACGAATATGTCCGCCGCCACAACAGAGCCCATGAACAGGCGATCACGGCAGGAACAATGCAGCCGCTGACGCTCTCCAGCACCGAGTTCGTGGCGAAGGCCTCCGGCATCGAGAACCGCTATGTCATGGACAAGACCGGCATTCTCGATCCCGACGTCATGTGCCCGCGACTGCCGGAACGGTCCAACGATCAGCTGTCCGTTCTCGCAGAGATGGCCGTGACTGCCGCGCGCGATGCCCTGAAAGCCGCCGACCGCAAACCGGAAGACATTGACGGCGTCCTCGTCGCCGCCTCCAACATGCAGCGCGCCTATCCCGCGATGGCGATCGAAGTGCAGGAAGCGCTCGGCATCGAGGGTTTTGCGTTCGACATGAACGTGGCTTGCTCCTCCGCCACATTTGGATTGCAGGCGGCCGCCGACATGGTTGCGGCCGGCAATGCGCGCGCGATCCTTGTCTGCAATCCGGAAATCTGTTCCGGCCATCTCAACTTCCGCGACCGCGACAGCCATTTCATCTTCGGCGACGTCGCCACTGCTTTCATTGTCGAGCGCGCGGACAAGGCTGACGGCGCGAACGCGTGGGAGATCGTCTCCACCAAGCTGAAAACGAAGTTCTCCAATAACATCCGTAACAATTTCGGCTTTCTGAACCGCGCCGCGCCCGAAGGCATCGGCAAGCCTGACAAGCTGTTCGTCCAGGAAGGCCGCAAAGTCTTCAAGGAAGTCGTGCCGATGGTGGCCGAAATGCTGGTGGCACATCTGGCGGAAAACGGCGTGGCCGCATCCGACTTGAAGCGCCTCTGGTTGCATCAAGCCAATATCAACATGAATGACCTCATCGCGCGGAGAGTGCTGGGGCGCGATCCGGAGCCAAGGGAGGCCCCCAACATTCTGGCGGAATACGCCAATACTTCCTCGGCCGGATCGGTGATCGCATTCCACAAATACAGCGAGGACCTGAAGGCTGGGGATACCGGCCTGCTTTGCTCGTTTGGCGCGGGGTATTCGGCGGGCAGCGTTATCCTTAGAAAACTTCACTGAGGCGCAGGCGTTAACGCCACTAGGACCTCCGCTTGCCTTTGTGCGGCCCCTCAGTCAGCCTATTGCGACGCAGCATCAAAGGTTCAGGGGCGCGTGACACGAATCGCGATCAGCGGGACGGGGCTTTATGTGCCTCCCGACCGCATAACAAACAACGAATTGGTCGAGGCGTATAACGAATACGTCCGCGCCCACAACGCCGCCCACGCCGAAGATATCGAAGCGGGCCGCATGCACGCGCAACTCAAATCGAGCGACGAGTTCATCTATAAGGCATCGGGCATCCGCAATCGCCATGTCGTGGCGAAGAACGGCATGCTGGATCCCGAAATCATGTGCCCTCGGCTGCCCGAGCGGCCGGTGAACGAGATAGCGCTCTCCGCCGAAATGGGCATCGCCGCGGCAAAACAGGCCCTCGAAGCCGCCGAACGCCGCGCGCAGGACATCGACGGAGTTGTTTGCGCGGCATCCATCTTCCAGCGGCCTTATCCGCAAATCGCCATCGAAATCCAGAATGCGCTGGGCATCCAGGGCTTCGGCTACGACATGATGGCCGGCTGCTCGTCCGCCACGTTCGCGCTACAATCGGCGGCGGACATGGTAGCGCAAGGCCACGCGCGCGCGATCCTTTGTGTCAATCCTGAAATCAACACGATGCATCTCAATTTACGCGACCGCGAGACGCATTTCATCTTCGGCGACGCGGCGACGGCTTGTGTTCTGGAGCCGGCGCAAGGCGCGGATGGCACAAACGCATGGGAGATGGTCAGCACCCGGCTGAAATCGGTCTATTCCAACAACATCCGCAACAATTTCGGCTCGATGAACCGCTTCGATCCCGAAACCCAGTTCAATGACGACAAGCTCATCACCCAGAGTGGCCGCAAGGTGTTCAAGGAGGTGGTGCCGATGGTCGCCGAGTTCATGCTGGAGCATTTGGGCCAGCAGAACATTGCGCCGTCGCAGCTCAAGCGCCTATGGCTGCATCAGGCGAACATCAATATGAATCGCCTCATCGCGACGAAAGTGCTGGGCCGCGAACCGACGCAGCAGGAGGCGCCCAACGTGCTGGAGGAATACGGCAACACCAGTTCGGCCGGTTCCATCGTCGCCTTCCACCAATACAGTTCGGATCTTGTGAAGGGCGACCTCGGGCACCTCTGTTCATTCGGGGCGGGCTATACAGCGGGCAGTATCATTTTGCGCAAGCTGAACTGATAAATTCTCATGCTTGATGTGGGAGCAAGGCGCAGATAGCTTGCGCGTCCCGCCTTCCAGACAACACGAAACATAAAACGCAGAGCCTATTTGCATGCTCGATTTTCTTCAACACGTCGATCCTCTGTATGTGCTTTCCGGAATTCTCGTTGGTGGCCTTGTCGGCATGACCGGTGTCGGCGGCGGCTCATTAATGACCCCAATCCTTGTACTTCTGTTCGGGATGCACCCCGCCACCGCGGTCGGCACCGACCTTCTTTACGCCTCCATTACCAAGGCCAGCGGCTCCGTCATTCATGGCTACAACCGTACGGTGGACTGGCGGGTAGTCGGCCGGCTGGCGCTGGGAAGCATTCCCGCAACCGCGCTCACCATCGCGGCGCTCTATTTCATGAAGGTGGACAGCCAATCGACGCAGCTTCTCATCACGCGCGTCCTCGGCGTTGCGCTGCTGTTCACGGCGCTCTCCCTCTTGATCCGCAAACCTCTGATGCAATGGTATTCAGATCATGTACCGGAGATGCGCCCCGAACTGGTCCGCAGGCTCACCATTCTGACCGGCGCGGTCCTGGGCATTCTGGTGTCGCTGTCGTCGGTCGGCGCTGGCGCCATCGGCGTGACGGCACTGGTTTTTCTCTATCCCAAGCTGGAAGCGCGCCGCATCGTCGGCTCGGACATCGCCCATGCGGTGCCGCTGACATTAGTCGCGGGGCTGGGCCATTCCGCACTCGGCCTTATCGACTGGCACGTGCTGGGCTCACTACTGGTGGGATCGATCCCGTCCATCGTGGTGATGAGCATCGTGTCGGCACGCGCGTCCGACACGGCCGTGCGCGTGACGCTGGCCCTCGTTTTGATTGCGGTGTGTGTGCGTTTCTGGTTCGCCTAGTGGACCAGAAAGAGTGGTAGCGCGGCATGTGTGACGACATGTTTCGTCACGCCGCCAGAGAATATTTGTAGCAGGCTCTTGTGGCCGTAGCCGCCTAGCACCAGCAGGTCCGCGCCAGCCTGTGAGGCCGCTTCCAGCAATACCTCACCGATGCTCCGGCTTCCGGCGTCGATCATGCGTTCCTCACAGGACAGGCTATGCAAGGCGAGATAATCGCGCGCCTCATCGCAGGATTCGCATTCGGTGTTAGGCTTGCGGATGCTAAGGAACTCGATTGCTTCGGCTCGCGCCAGGTAGGGCATCGCCGCCAGCAATGCGCGGGCGCAGGCGCCGCTGCCGTCCCATCCGATTGCGATACGGCGGGCGAAATTCTTTGGCGCGGCCTGCCCAGTGAGAACCACGGGCCTGCCCGTCTCCAATAGCGTCGCTTCAAACGCTTCTGCCATGCCCGGACGGTCGCTTTGTTTCAGAGGCCCGAAGACGACAAGGTCGGAGAGGCGGCTTGCCACCGTCACGCGATCGACAAAATTGCCCTGCATCTCGCGGAACGAGACGCTCACCGTATCGCGCTTTTCGGGCTTGGTGGTGACGACCGCACCGAAATCTTTTGCGGCGGTGGCAATCGCCGCATGAGCTTCAGCCGAAGCCTTGTCGGCAGCCTCCTTGGCCGTGTCCACGATCTCCTGCGCCATAGCGCCGGACACACCTTCTCCGAAGAAGGGCATCGCCTCGGCCGGGTCCGGCCGGACGAACAAGGCAACGACATGCGCCTTGAATGGTGCTGCCGCGGCGAACGCACCCGCCAAGACTGTCGCATCGCAGGCACCCCCTGTCAGCGGCGCCAGAATCTTAACATACGCCATGTTCGTCTCCGTTCCCGACCGGATAACGAGCAACGCCCCCAAAGGGCTTCACGTCAAG
>DASXHQ010000140.1:0-5029 GCA_036488415.1 Rhizomicrobium sp. | reverse complement strand
CAAATAAAATCCGCCGTTTCGACGACGAGCGCCGCCTTCAAATCCAACGCCGAGGCGATGGGGAAGCTTGTCGGCGAACTCAAAGACAAAATGGCCACCGCCGCTCTCGGCGGCGATGAACGTTCGCGCAAGCGGCATATGGAACGCGGCAAGCTTCTCCCGCGCGCGCGGGTGGAGCGGTTGCTCGATCCCGGCTCGCCATTCCTCGAATTGTCGCCGCTCGCCGCCAACGGCATGTATGACGGCGACATTCACGGCGCGGGCATCATCACCGGCGTCGGCCGCGTCGAAGGCCGCGAATGCGTGATCGTGTGCAACGACGCCACCATCAAGGGCGGCACCTATTATCCGATGACGGTGAAAAAGCATCTGCGCGCGCAGGAGATCGCGCAGCAGAACCGGCTGCCCTGCATCTATCTGGTCGACAGCGGCGGCGCGAACCTGCCCAACCAGGCGGAGATTTTCCCCGACCGCGAACATTTCGGCCGCATATTTTTCAACCAGGCAAACATGAGCGCCGCCGGCATTCCGCAGATCGCCAGCGTGATGGGCTCCTGTACCGCGGGCGGCGCGTATGTTCCGGCGATGAGTGACGAGACGATCATCGTCAAAGGGCAGGGCACCATCTTCCTCGCCGGGCCGCCGCTGGTGAAGGCCGCGACCGGCGAAGTGGTGAGCGCCGAAGATCTCGGCGGCGCGGAGGTGCATGCCAGGATCAGCGGCGTCGCCGATCATCTCGCCAATGACGACACCCACGCGCTCGCCATCGCGCGGCGCATCGTCAGCCATCTCAACACCGAAAAGCATCCGAACATCCCGCTGCGCACGCCGCGCGCGCCCGCTTACGACACCGCCGAACTGAACGGCATCGTGCCGCCCTCGCTGATGACGCAATATGACGTGCGCGAAGTGATCGCGCGGCTGGTGGACGGATCGGAACTGGACGAGTTCAAGAAGACCTACGGCACCACGCTCGTCACCGGCTTTGCGCATATCAGCGGCATGCCGGTCGGCATCGTCGCCAACAACGGCATCCTGTTCAGCGAGAGCGCCATGAAAGGCGCGCATTTCATCGAGCTGTGCTGCCAGCGCAAAATTCCGCTGCTGTTCCTGCAGAACATTTCCGGCTTCATGGTCGGCAAGAAATACGAGCAGGGCGGAATCGCCAAAGACGGCGCCAAGCTGGTGACGGCGGTGGCGACGGCGCAGGTGCCCAAGATCACGCTCATTATCGGCGGCAGTTATGGCGCGGGCAATTACGGCATGTGCGGCCGCGCCTTCGGCCCACGCTTCCTGTTCACCTGGCCCAATTCGCGCATCAGCGTGATGGGCGGCGAACAAGCCGCGAGCGTTCTGGCCACCGTCAACCGCGACGCCGACAAATGGACTCCCGAACAAGCCGAAGCCTTCAAAGCCCCGATCCGCGCCAAATACGAAGAAGAAGGTAACCCCTACCACGCCACCGCCCGCCTGTGGGACGACGGCATCATCGCCCCGAGCGACACGCGGCGGGTGCTGTCTCTGGCGTTGAGCGCCTGCCTCAACGCGCCAATTGGCGAGACGAAGTTTGGTGTGTTCAGGATGTGAGTAGATCGCTAAATGCGAGAGCTATTGGCTAAATTTCTTGGCACTGCGAGCGGGAGAATGGTTTGCGTTCTCGCAATTCTGACCGCTGCGCAACTCGTCTATCTAACCTTTGAACATGCCTTGGCTCCCGCCGTCGTTGGAGTAACGATTCTGGGCTGGGCGTTTGGCATTGTCCTGGGCATCGGAATGGATTGCTGGAAACTAAAATTTCTTCCAAGCGTCATTGGTCTAGGCGCGCTGGCAGCGCTATTCGCAGCGGTCCTCTATTTATTTTCGCCGCATAAAGTTGTCGATTCGACGGCGATAGAATTCACTAACTGGCTAGACGTTTTGCCGTTGGGCTTACTCTTTTGGCTCGTCGGGCTATCCGGCCGGTGGGCCACGCGTAGGTCCCTTGCCGCGTCTCGGCACTAAGCAGAATGCCGAGCTTGTCATCCCCTCGCTGCGCTCGGCCGGGTCGACGGTGGAGTTTGAATGATCCTGGTCACCGGAAAAGTCACCGCCACGCCTGACACCATCGCGGAGATGCTGCGCGTCTCTACCGAGCATGTGCATCGTTCGCGCGCGGAGCCGGGGTGTGTCAGCCATCATGTGTCGGTCGATGCGGACGATCCGCTGGCCTTGCATTTCATCGAGCGCTGGGAAGATGCGGCGGCGCTGAAGACGCATTTCCGGGTGAAGGAATCGCGGGCCATGTGGAAGCGGCTGCAGGAACTCGCCGCCGATCCCGGCGCGATGCAAATCTACGAAGCGTCCGAAATCAAATTCTGAGTCGCGCGTTAGGAAAGTCTAAGTTGCGGAACAAATCCGTAGCGGAACCCGCGCCTCCGATCTGGAACCATCGTCTTCTTGCCTCGTTTATTCGGCACGGAAAGCTGTCGGATGCGGCTGCAAAGATAGGTGACGCATGAGAAAGTTTCATACTGCCCTTGGACTGAGTTCCTTTATCGCTATTGCCGGCGCCTTGATGGCGCCCACGATCTCCAGCGCCGATACGGTCTCCACAAGCTATGTCGCCTGCAATCAATATGGCGACTGCTGGCGGGTCCATAAGATTTATGCCTACGGAGCAGACACGCCGATCACCTACCACAACTCCGATTGGTACGTCGCCCACGAGAATGACGAGCATGTCCACTGGCTCTCCGACCCTGATGACGACCGTGGATATTACGATCGGGATGCACGTTGGCACGACGATCTCGGCGCTCGCACCGTGCAGGGCGGAGTGGTTGGCGCCGGCCTTGGCGCTGCTATCGGGTGTGTCGTGACGCTTCCGATCGGATGCGCGCCTGGCGCCGGAGTTGGCGCGGCCATTGGTGGCGGGACGGGAGCCGCCGCCGGCGCAGCCACGACGCCACCCCACAACTAGGGCTGTCGACAAACCCAAAACCGGAAGGCTCCAGCGGGACACCGTTGGGGCCTTTCTTTACGACCCTCGGACAACAGAGGCACACAGTCGGATTCTCGTCGCCGGCTGTGTCACCGGGAAACGCGGCGTGATGCACAACTGCGAATCGTCCGAGATCAAATTCTGAGCCGCGCGTTATGAAAGTCTAGGTTGCGGAGGAAATCCGCAGTGCGTTTCGCGCTTGCGATTTAACTCCTGCTTAACCATGAAAATAGTTTTGGTTAACATGGGGGTAACCAAGAATCGCCGTTGCTCGCGCGAAATCCTCAGGCACCCTTTCTCGTCTGTGCCAAAAGGAGACTCGCACATGCTCGCCGACGGTTGCGTACTTGCAAAAGAACAGGCGGAGGGCTGCGTCCTCCACAAGGAATTCTCTGTAACGGGCTGCGTGCTGGTCAAAGACGCCGCGGGCTGTGTTCTCGAAAAAGAAGCCGCCGGCAAAGGCTGCGTCCTCGTGAAGGACGAAGCCGGGTGCGTGCTGCACAAAGACGCCGATGCGGGTTGTGTTCTGCACAAGCAAGCGGACGCCGGCTGTGTGCTGGCGAAAGATGAAGCCGGTTGCGTCCTCGAAAAAGAAGCGGCGGACAAGGGCTGCGTCCTCGTGAAAGACGCCGCTGGCTGCGTGCTGGTAAAGGACGGCAAGGACAATGAAGTGGCGATGTATCTCGACCGCCTCAACGCCTGGGATCTTTCGCTGGTGAAGCAGCAAGTCGTCCGCAAGGGCATATTCCGCGCCGATGAAGTCGACGCCATTGCACGCGACTATAAGCACTTCCTGGCTCTCTCTTGCGTGGCGGACTCGGGCGCGGTGCCGGTCGACCCGCGCGTGGACGAGTTCTGGCACGCGCACATCCTCTTCACGCAGGACTATGCGGCAATGTGCAAGACCGTGGCGGATCAATTCCTGCACCATCGTCCCAGCATCCTGGACGAAGCGCACGCCTGATCGCATCTCGCCGACAAAGTATCAATCGGGCTGCGCGGTATCGCGTGGCCCGATTTGCTTTTATGCGATGCGTTCCATCTTATGCGCTAATGGCTGAGAACATTCTGCGCGAGGCGACGAAGGACGACTGGCCTTCCATCCTAGCGCTGAACGAAGAGGCTGTGCACTTCCTCTCGCCGATGGACGAAGCACGGTTGGCGAAATGGTCCGCCGCCGCGTCCTATCTGCGCGTGGTGGAGCAGGGCGGCAGGATCGCAGCGTTCCTGCTCGCCTTCCGCAAGGGCGACGATTATGCCGGCGTGAACTTCGCCTGGTTCTCGGCGCGCTACGGCAGCTTTCTCTATGTCGATCGCGTGGTCGTCGCGCCGGATTTCCGCGGCCGGAAACTAGCGGACCTTCTCTATGACGGCCTTGAAGCCTTCGCGCGCGAACAGGGCATCCCGCATATCACCTGTGAAGTGAATGCCGAACCGCCCAACCCCGTGTCGCTCCGCTTCCACGAGCGCCGCGGCTTCCAGGAGGTCGGCCGCGAGGGGTATGCGGGCAAAACCGTGTCTATGTTGCAGCGCGCACTCTGAACTCGCTCCGAATCTTTGTCAGTCGAATCAAGCGGATGGCAATGTCGTTAAAATTTCGTCTGCAACGGCGTCACCTTGCGGTAGCATTCGGTGGGTCGATTGGGGCGACTCTCTGTTAAACACCGCTTGGGGGACTGAGTATGCACGACAGTATGTATTATCTGGATTGGATTCTGGATTTCTTTCGCGCCGGCTTTGCACAGGTAAACGCGACGCTGGGACTTCTCATCGCACTTTATTCCGCATGGCGGCTACCCGACTGGAAAGAGCTCTGGGTGGCTTCATTGGGCGCCATGCTCATTCATATCATCGCCATGATTCTGGTGCCGATGATCGATCACAATGCGCCGCTGCATCTGCCGCCGCTGCTCGATCTCGGATTCTGGAAATTCGTGGCCGCGCTTTATCTTGGCTATGTCGTCGCGATCGCTGCGCTTTTCTTTGTCAAAACCAATGTCTTGAAAGGCGCGGGCGGCGGCGCCCACGCACACTGAGACACGTCTTGCG
>DASXHQ010000050.1:0-29536 GCA_036488415.1 Rhizomicrobium sp. | reverse complement strand
CCAAGATGTCGGCAGTACGAGAAAAGATGCCAATACGGGTGATCTTTTTTCGAGAGTTTCCGCCTAGTCAGACGCACACTGAGATCGGGCCTATTTAGTCGAGTCCAAGACATCTCGTTCTCCTCGGTGGCAATCCGATCCAAGCGTATTCAATCGAGGCGCGCTCTTTCCTTCGATCCTAGAACCGCGCGCCTCCAATGTCGCCCTCATCTTGCGTGGCGAGCCTTCATCCTCCTGCCTCAGCAAGCGCACAACGCGACGCCAGAACGCGGCTGACGGGTTATCGTCTTCAAGGGGAGTGTTGGATGGGGAGACGCCATTATGTGGAGTGGTGTTAGAAAGCTGGGAATGCCGTCTTTGGAATGCGGCTATTCCAAAATGGATGTACCCGGCCGACGCCAGATCAGGGCGGCAACAGGAACAAATTGAACGAGCGTTTCGAGACATACAGGCTTCGCGATGCCTCGGTGTGCGGAAGGCAATACTTATAGTTAAAAAAGGACCGGCCTTTGATGCCGGTCCCTGAAGTTACTCCGCTGCGAGGGCTTTGGACTGCTCGACGCGCAAACTCTCGGGCAGCCAGCCCATATCTCCGAGCAGCTTCGCGGCCTGTTCCGCCATCGGCGGTTTTTTGAGTCCGGACAGTCTGCGCGCGGCTTCCGGTGATACCGCCTCCTTTACCGCGGCCAGGATGTCGGCCTTCGACAGACGCCCGAGCAGCATCTCCGACGGGCTCCACCATACGCGCATGTCCAGATCGACGAGATGGGCAAGCCGTGACGCGTCCTGTTCGTTGCTGTGCAGGGCATTGACTGTCATCGCCACGCACAGCGCCATCAGTTCGTCACGCGCCTTGCGGTCAAGTGTCTGGAGCCAAGACCACAATGCGTCCGGCTTGGGAATCTTCGCGGCCCATTTCTGGCGCCGTGCGAAGAATTCCTTCGCCGCCCGGCTCTCGCCGATGCTCTCGGAGAGATGCTCGAAGCTCACCTCCCGCGCCGTTACCTCCAGACAGCCTGCGCGGCCGCCGTGGAAGCTCATGCTGACGAGGGCTTCGAGCAACGCCAGATGGGCGATGGCGGGCGAACCCGCCAGAACTTCGCGCAACGCCGCCGTGCGATGTGCCGCCAGATCGCGCAACACACCGTCCGGATAGCCACCACGCTGCCGTTTGGCTTTGGCTTCCGGCTGTTGCGGATGCTCCCGGATGAGACCGCGGGCGATGTTCACCCCGCCGTCGTCGTCCAGGCTGACCACCACGCCGCTGCGCGCCTTGTCCGCATCGCTCCAGGCCTCTTTGCGGGCCTGCAGCGCTTTGAGCTCGGCTTCAACCGTGTCGAGTTCCGCGATGGTGGCCGGATCTTCGTCCGCTTCCGCGCGCGCCACAAGATCGTCATAGCGCGTGCTAAGGGAGGCCAGGCGCTTTTCGTCCTTCTTCGAAAGCGTGGCTTCCGATGGCGCCGCATGACCGAAGCTTGCGAGTGCGGCGAAGTCCGTCTCTGACATGACTTCTACCCAGGACCAGCCGTCGTTTCGGTAGTCCTGTGCGATCGTTTCGAGCTTTTCGGCGACGAGACGGTCGAGCAGCTGACTGTCGCTGAAATAGCCTTCGCTCTGCGCGTCGAAGAGATCGCGCCGGATGACGCCGCCCGCCGCTTCATAGGCTTTGACGCCGATGAGCCGCGCGCGGCGGTCTGACGCCTCCACTTGGCTGCGCATCAAACGCCGGCGGATGAAGGCGGGATCGATATCGCCATAGGGCTGATCGAACCAGACTTCTTCCTGGAGCGCGTGATCGTCGCTCACGGTGAAGGCCATCACCTGTTCCAGCGTCATCCTATTTTTGCGGTATTCGGAGAGAATGCGCGGAGAGACGGCGGCAAGCTTCAGACGCTGCTCGACGAAAGTCTTGGTGATGCCGAAGCGCGAAGCCATGTCGCGAGGCGAAAGGCCTTCAGCCTTCAGCGCCGCGAAGGCTTCGAACTGGTCGGCGGGATGCGGCGGCACATGCTGGAAGTTCTCCGACAGGGAGATTTCCGTAAGTGCGGCATCCGATCCCTTCACCACGAGACAGGGGACCGGATGGTCTTTGGACAGCTTCTTGGCCTTGACCAGACGGTTGAGGGCGGCAAGCCGCCGTCCGCCTGCATCGACTTCGAAAGTGCCCGGTTCGTCACCGGCGTGCACCACGAGATTTTCGAGAAGTCCCTTCGCTGCGATGTCGGCGGCGAGTTGGGGAACACCCGAGTACGGCACGGTCTTGCGCATATTGCGCTTTGAAGGCCGCAAACGGTTAAGCGGGATATAGCGTATCTTCTTGCTCATGCTTTCACTCCTTGGGTTTTGAGGGAAAGCGCGCTGACGCAACGGACCGCCCAGGCCCGCAAACTCTGCGCGCCTGGATCCTGTAAGGAACGGATTCCAAGGATAAGTGTCTGCGCGAACCTCGGTTCGCAGAAGGCCCAGTTTTATCTCAAGCTAGGATGGTCAATTCATATCGCCGGTGCGGTGAATTGGCTTGGCGAAGGGCAACAGCTCCGGCGCCAGAACATCGGCACTGAAGGGCGGGCTTGGTGCGTCGTCGATCATGTAAATAACTTCGCCGCCGATCGCGTAACGGTTGATGTTGGTCCGCTCTTCCGGGGAGTAATCGGCGCGGATGTCGAGGCAGAAAAGCACCTTGCCCGTCATGCCTCTGCGCTGCGAGCGCTGGAGTTTCAGCTGCATCGTTAGACCCGGTTGCGCTGTCGACTGCGCCGGATGACGAAGCCGAATGCGCTGCCGCCCATGGCCAGAAACAGAAAAGTCTTGCCGGGATTGTCCAGAATCCAGCCCAGCGCCACGCCAAGGCCGACAAGTATTGCGACCGCGACAAGCGCAGGAATCGCAAGCTTGATGTCCGGCATTCGCCCCCCGCTCTACTGGACAAATCCAAGGTGATCTATTTGCCAACAAAGTCAAGCTGTGGTATTCGTTCTGATAATCTCAGTATAGAATTTAGACCTTGTTTGGCCCGATTGTATTGCAGCAGTTGCGGTTCGGGCGGGCGGTGATGCCGTCCGCGTCGAAACTGCGTTTTTAAGCTCAGGACAGTGGATCAGATCTCGGGGGAAGAAGATGCGGATATTACGTTCCATCGTGGCGATGGGCATCGCCATTTTGATTGCCAATCCCGCGCTCGATGCAGTGGCGAAAGCCACCAAGCCGGGCAAGGAGCGATGGGTGGTAAAGACGAGCCTGATCGAGAGTCCCGCTAAGAAGATTGTCGACTTGCAGGACCTGCTCGCGCTGAGAGATGTTCCTGGTGTGACCAACAACGATAAGCGGTATCGGGACAACCGCATCGGAGCGTTCGATAATCCCGACAAGCTTCGAGAAGGAGATATGGTCACCGCTGAGGGCTGGCTGCATCTCATCGCTGGGGAGACGGATGGTGACTATCACATCCAGATCAGCGCATCGCAGAACGACGGAAACAACTGTTTGATTGTCGAAATTCCAAAGGACGATCCAAACTATGTCCCGTCCGCCGCTCTTCGCAGCGGGTTCGGCAAAGTTCGCAGTTGGATAAAAGAGAAGCTTTTTCACGGAAAGGAGCCATCAACGGGCGGCTCCGTCTTGACGCACCCGGTTTACGTCCGCGTATCCGGACAACTCTTTTACGATGACTCTCACGTGGGCGACCAACCGCGCGGCAAGAAGGGGATGCATGCCGCGACGCTCTGGGAGCTCCACCCGGTAACTGCCATGAGCTTCGCCCAAAAACCATGACAAGCCGCAACGGCCCGGCAAGCGCAAAATTCGATTGGCGGATTATCTGAACATATTCGCGCAAGAGGTCGCATCGCATCCTCTTGCCGATCATGCGTGCAACTATGCCGATCCAGTAGGCCGCATTACAAAACGGCATGATCCGCCGTTCGCGCCTACATCGCACCAGTTTGGGGAAAGCGCTCGCTCTGACGCCGCGCGATCTTGAGATATTCCGGGTCCTGAGCCGTTACCGCTATTTGCGCTCCACTTATCTGCACGCCTTCGCAGGCGGTGCTTCCGAGACACGATTCAAGGAACGGCTGGGCGATCTCTTCCATGAGGGATATATCGACCGGCCCGCGAAGCAATGGGAATTCGCGAGTGCGCGCCATCTTCCAGCCATTTATGAGATCGGAGCGCGGGCCAAACGCGTTTTGGTCGAATCCGCGATTTGCACTGACGAAGGCGCAACCTATTTGGGGTCGGGCGCCGCCAGACAGTTCGCTCATGCCGTTCTTATCTGCGAAAGCCTTGCGTCTTTCGAGATTGGATCGCAGCGGTCGGCGGACCTTCGCTTTATTCCTGGGTGCGAGATCTGCGCGCGAAAGGCAGACAGATCAGAGCAATCGAAAAGTCACCGTTCGGAACAGTTTGCGCGCACGCTCGTTCCCGACGGCCTGTTCGGCCTGGAGTACCGCGCAGCTGGAAAGAGTTTGTACCGCTTTTTCGCCCTGGAGATCGATCGCGGCACCATGCCCATCGCACGCAGTGACAGCAATCAGACATCGATCTACGAAAAGCTGAAAGGCTACCAGCAGATCGCCACGCTTGGGTTGCAGCAGGAACGATGGGGCATTCCCAATCTGCTCGTCCTGATGGTGACGAGTACGGAAGACCGCAAGGCAGATATGATGCGCAAATGCGCGAGCCTCGGGCACGCACCGCAGATATTGTTCAAGGCCTGGGAAGGACGGCCCCAAGCACCCGATGGCACGCTTCTTACCTTGCCGTGGGAGCGAATGGCCTTGTCGCCACTGTCAATCGTCACAGCGGCATAAGCGTAACCTTCCGGTTTCTCGGCAACAAAAGCGCCACGGCCATCGCTCTATTTGCTCCCAATACGACAATGGATTAGCAACTGGCTTCGACGACCCCGTAGCTCAGTCGGATAGAGCACGAGTTTCCTAAACTCGGGGCCGCAGGTTCGAATCCTGCCGGGGTCGCCGCCCGTCTGAGACAATGCCGAGACAAACGCAGAGTCATCTGCTATAAAACCAATATCATCAAGCGGATAGACGAGTAGAGCAGCGGTTTCCTAAACCGCAGGCCGGGTGTTCGAATCTCCCCGGGGTCGCCAGCCTTCGCGCGCTCCGGCTGGCAGGCCAATTTACGCAGGCGCGAAGTTCCTTGGAACCGTTCCGCGGCGCAAGGAACCGCCTCCCGGTTCCCCCGTTCGCCTCTTAACGATGTGCGGCTGGTGAACCCCTCGAGAGGAAACCGACATGAATATGCAAATTTCTCTACGCGCCGCCTTGCTTTGCGGCGCGGTCGCGCTGGCGACACCAGCCTTTGCCCAGCTGGGCGGTGTTGGCCACACGGCCGGCGGCATCGGCGGCGGCTTGAACAACACCATGAATGGCGCAACACAGATCGGGCCGAACGCTTCTTCGACTACGATGAACGATGACCTTAACGCCCGCGCACACGCGAAGACGAAGAAGACCACATCTTCCGCGACCGACCGTGCGAGCGATGCGGCCGACAAAACGGAATCGACCGCAAACGGCGCCGTGAACAGCACGGAAGGCGCCGCGCAATCCACCACCCACCGCGCCGAAGGCGCGTCTGATCAACAAGTGAGCGGCGGCGCCTCCGGCGCTGCAAGCGTCAACGGCAACAGCGCGGCTGGCAGCGCCGGTGTCAGCGGTTCGACCGCCACGCCGGGAGCGACCAGCACGGTCAACAACACCGCGAATGGCGCAACCGGCACCGCGAACGGTGCGGTTGGTAGCGCCGAGAACACCGCAAACGGCACCGCGAATACCGCGACTAGCACTGCCAACAGTGCTGCACCGAATGCCAACGTCTCGGCGTCCGGCAACGCGTCGGCGACCGCAGCCAGCTCGCACAAACACCGCGCACCCCGCACGGCCACACCGACGAGCAGCACGATGCCGCAGCAGTAACGGCAAACAAGCATGTGAATGGGCCGGAGCCAGCGCGCTCCGGCCTTTTCTTTATTTCATCTTCCCGCCCAGCGTGCAGCCGGCCGGAACGTGACGCTTCACGCGTCCGTTTAATTCGAGAACACCAACCGGGAGACGGATCATGGCAAGCTTCAACGTCAGGCTTCTGGGCATAACCGCATTGTGCGGCGTTCTGGTCGCGGCCCCGGCCATCGGACAGACGGCAACAACATCCAGCCCGACCACAACGCCTATGCCGGCGGCGACGGCCAACACGCCCAGCCCGATCACAACGCCGGGCTCGATGAACAACACCATCAATCCCGCAACCGGCACGCCTTACGTTCCGCAAGTGAATCTGACACAGGGACCGATCTCTCCGCCTTCAACCGCGATCAGCCCGGCCACCGGAACACCCTATGCTCCACAGGTGAACATGAACGGTCCGGCGACAAATAATCCGGGTATGGGCGCGAACGGCGTCTCGCTGCAGCCGCCAACGACGACGACCGCGCCGGCGCAACCCAACACCACGCCGCTCACGGCACCGCCGACGGTCACACCAGCGACGACGCCGCAGAATTGAGCCTTACCGCGCCAGCCGCGCTTTGCCGTCCGGGGTGTAAAAGAACACCACGTCGCGATCCGGCCGTGCGAGTTTCTTGTCGCGGCCCTTGTAGTCGAAGCTGGACAGCAGATCGCGGATGATCTCCAACCGCGCGATCTTCTTCACGTCGCTATGGACGATGCGCCATGGCGATGAGGGATGATCGGTGCGCTCGAAGGTTTCGTCGCGCGCCTTGCTGTAATCTTTCCACTTCTTCTGCGCCGCCGCATCGACCGGCGAAATTTTCCATTGCTTGAGCGGGCTTTTCTCGCGCGCGGCAAGGCGCTTTTTCTGCTCGTCATGGCTGATGTCGAGATAATATTTTCGGATCGCAATTCCGTCGCGGGTCAGCATGTCCTCGAACGGCACGACAGACTCGTAGAACTCCTCGACCTGCTTCCTCGTGCAGAAGCCCATCACTTGCTCCACGCCCGAGCGGTTGTACCAGGAGCGATTGAAGATCACGAAATCGCCGCCGGCCGGAAGCTCCGGGACGAAGCGCTGGAAATACCATTCCGTCTCCTCGCGGTCGGAAGGTTTGCCCGGCGCATGCACGCGCGTTTCGCGCGGGCTCATATGCTCGGTTATGCGCTTGATGGCGCCATCCTTGCCCGCGCCGTCGCGACCTTCGAGGATCAAGAGCACGCGCGCGCCGGTGGCGATCAATTCGCGCTGAAGTTTTACCAGTTCGATCTGAAGATCGCGCAGGGTTTTCTTGTAATGATGATCGCCATCATCATCGTCGTCATCGTGGTGATGTTTTGCCATGCGGGGATTAGACGTGCAGCGAGGGGTTCATGCAACCTAAACCCGCGACCACGGCAACACGTTCCCGTCCAGACGCTTTGCCGCAATGCCGAAAACCTGGGCCAGTGCAGCGTCGGAAAGCACATCGGCAGGCGCGCCCTGCCCGGCCACATGACCTTCGCGCAATACGACGATCTCGTCGCAGAAACGCGAGGCCAGCGACAGGTCATGCAATGTGATCGCCACCGCTGCGCCGCGCGCCGCCTCGCCACGCAGCAATTCCATCAGGCGAAGCTGATGCGCCGGGTCGAGGTGCGCGGCCGGTTCGTCGACCAGCAGAATGGGCGCCTGCGTTGCCAAGGCCCGCGCCAGCAACACACGCGCGCGCTCGCCCGCCGATAATTCGTTCAAGCGGCGCGACGCAAATTGCAGCACGTCGCAGCGCGCCATCGCGTCTTCGATAGCCGCGATGCCGTGATCGCGCGGGCCATAAGGCATGCGCCCCAGTGCCACGAGACGATGCACCAGCATCGGCCATTGCACCGCGCTTTCCTGCGGCAGATAGGCGATGGCGCGCGCCAGCCATTCGCGCGAACAATCGCCCAGATCGCGGTCGAGCACGCGCACCACGCCGCCCTCATGCGGCAGATATCCCAGCGCGACCCGCAGCAGAGTCGTCTTGCCCGCGCCGTTGGGGCCGACAATGCCGGTGACTTTTCCCGCATCGAAATGGGCGATCGCGCCTTCCAGCGCCACGCGGCCCGCGTAAGATGCGCGGACATTGGAAAGCCTGAGCGCGCTCATGTTTCCCTCCGCATGCGGAGGATCAGCCAGACGAAGAACGGCGCACCGATCATCGCCGTCATTACGCCGACAAGAAGCTGTCCGTCCGGCGCGATGAGGCGCACGGCGACGTCGGCGGCGCTCACCAGCGCCGCGCCGCCGAGCGCCGACGGAATGATGAGCCGCGCGGGTTCGTAGGCATAGAACGGCCGCAGCAGATGCGGCACGACGAGGCCGACGAAACTCACCGCGCCCGCCGCCGCCGTCGCGGCCCCGGTCGCCAGCGCCACGCCGATCACCACGCGGCGGCGAACGCCATGCACGTTCACGCCGAGCGATGCGGCGGCTTCTTCGCCCAAGGTCAGCGCATCGAGGCTGCGTGCCGCGCTCCACAAGATCGCGATGCCGACGGCCACCGGCACCACGGCGAGTTCGAGATCGGCCAAGGTGGAATCCTTCAGCGATCCCATCATCCAGCGGATCATCTCGCTCATCGCGTAAGGGTTGGGCGCGAGCGACATCGCCAGCGCCGTCATCGCGGTGGCGAGGCTGGCGATGGCCGCGCCCGCGAGGATCAACGCCGTGCGTTCCGCGCCCGCGCGGCTGAGGAAATAGAGAATGGTCGATGTCGCCACCGCGCCCGCGATGGCGGAGGCCGGAAGAATGAGCGGGTTGATCGCCGCGAATCCGAAATACATCGCCACCACCGCGCCGAAGCCGGCGGAGGACGTCACGCCCGTCACGCCCGGATCGGCCAGCGGATTGCGAAACAACCCCTGCAACGCCGCCCCGCTTGCGCCCAACGCCGCACCGACGACCAATGCCAGCAACGCCCGCGGCAATCGGATTTCGCGCGCGATGATCGTCGCGGTGCCGTGTTCGCCGAACAGGCCGGAGAACAATTCGCCAAGCCCGATATTCGCCGGACCAATGGCGAAGGAAATCGCAGCCAGCGCAATGGCGAGGATTGCAAGCGCGATAGTTATGAGTGCGCCATTGTCAGCGCGCGGGATGGCTATGCCCTTTGCGGGCATCGTGTTCGAGTGAGTTTGCAGCACATCGTCCAAAACCGTAGCTCCGCGCGTTCGCGTCGCCACATGCGGATCGACCGCTTGTCCTCCGCCCGCCCGGCAGAAGATGGACGACACGCACCGGCAGGTTTCCTGGCTCGCGGCTCTGGCGCTTCTCCGGCCTTCCCGTTTCCAGTGGCCCTATGGAGAAACATCGCCGCTTACAGTTGCGGGGGCAGCCGGGGATTGGACCCCGTTCCCTACACCGTTGCGTCATTGGAGTTTTAAGAGGCCCGACGAACCCCGGCAAGCCATTTCAAATCGGCTAGTTTTGGCTTCGTATCTGAAGTTCGTAGCGTTTTTGAGCGATCACGACGACGCGCGGATCAGCAATCAAATTGGCCAAATGCTGAATACGGATTTGAGATCGGAAACGGATTTTGTTCTTTTTTTCGTGATTCCGCAGCACTTCTTGCGCGATCTTCAATTTTTCACGAACAAGCCATCCTTCTTTGGACATTCGCGATTTTCCGACTCCCACTTTTCGCACGACGACGTTGCCCACATCGTGAATTGCAGACGCCATCGATCCGGTTTCGAAAATGCACGAATTCCGTTTGCAACGGCTCTCATTGCAACGCTCCCCCGTAGCCGGACAATCAAAATTGCGAATATCTTTCATATTGTCCCCGCGCCATCAGTGAAGATTGCGCGCCTTCCTTCCCAATTCCACCAGCGGCTCCGCCACGTCCGCACTCCACGGGCCGGGGCATAGGAGAGGTGTCAGCGAGGTGTTTGCGACCAGCGTACTCTTCGGCAGCGCGCGCAGGGCGGGATTTTTCAGCACCAGATCGGCGCGCGTCGGGGTCGCCTCGCGTTCGCCGTTGAGGATGAGCAATTGCGGCGGCGTGGCGATCAGCGTTTCGACCGGCACGCGGCCTTGCCGCGTCTGCTTCAGGTTCGGCGCGACATCGCGCAGGCCGATGCGGTTCAATATGTCGTCGGACACGCCGCCGCTGTTGGCGTAACCGTTCGGCTCATAGATCAGCGTCGTCACCGGCGGATGCGGCGCGTCTTTGGCGGCGCGCGCCAGCTTCGCATCCATATCCGCGATCATCGCTTCCGCGCGATCCTTCGCGCCCAGCGCCGCGCCCAACTGGCGCGTCACCTCGCGGATGTCGGCAATCGAGTTCGCCCATTTGGTTTTCACGAACGGAATGTGCGTTTCGATCAGATGCGCGCGCAATCGCGGGTTCGTGCCCTGATACATAACGACCAGATCCGGATGCAGCGCCAGCACCTCTTCCGCGCTGCCGCGCGTGAGCGGGATGCCTTGCACCTTGTCCACGATGGTGGAGACCACCGGATGCCGGTCCGCCGACAAATAAGACAGCGCCGCAATCCGTTCGCGCGGCACCAGCCGGTACACATATTCATCGGTGCATAAGAAGGTCGAAACCACGCGCTGCGGCGCAGCATTCCCCGCGCCCGCCCCAAGCAGCGCGGCGAGCAAGCATGCTACATGACAGCCATGCACCAGCCGCATATTGATCCCCTAGATAACCCCACTCACTTCAGGCTTAACCCATCCGGAGGAGCCATGCGTACCATTTTTGCCGCCATCGCCGTCACGGCGCTGGCCACCGTCTCTTATTCCACCCTCGCCTTCGCCGCGCCATCGGCCGACGAAGTTCTCGCCGCCAACAAGGCCGCGACGGGCAACTGGGGCGGCAAGCTTACGATGAAGACCGAATACGCCTATTCCGGACAAGGCATGACCGGCAAGGTCGTCTCGCTCGCGGACCTGCAGAACGGCGACTGGGTGGACAACGCCAATATCGGCCCCGCCAGCGACATCACCGGCTTCGATGGCACGCATGCCTGGGAGAAAGACCCGTCCGGCACCGTCACCAATCAGGATGGCGGCGACCAGCGTCAGCTTGCGGTGAACGAGAGCTATCGCCGCACCAATATGTGGTGGCGCCCCGATCATGGCGGCGCAACGGTTGTCTTCGCCGGCGAGAAATCCGACGGCGGCAATTCCTACGATGTGCTGACCGTCACGCCGAAAGACGGCAAGAGCTTCGATGCATGGTTCGATGCGAAGTCGCATGTACTCGCGCGCGTCGTCGAGATGACCGGCCCGCAGACCATCACGACCACCTACTCCGATTACCGCATAGTCGATGGCGTGAACCTCCCCGGCCGCACGCTCATCAACAATGGCGATGCGAAATACGATCAGACGGTCACGGCCACGAGCGTCGTCTTCCTGCCGCAGCAGGAAGTCTCCGCTTATGCCGCCCCGAAGAACAATGTCGCGGACACATCCTTTGCCGGCGGCGCGACACAAACCACCTTCCCGTTCAAGCTCGTGAACAATCACATCTATGCGGATGTGAGCGTGAACGGCAAAGGTCCGTATCAGTTTATCTTCGACACAGGCGGCGTTAACGTGGTGACGCCGCCGATCGTGGCCCAGCTTGGCCTGAACGCCGAAGGCCATCTGCAGGGCAACGGCGCGGGCGAAGGCCATATGGATTTCAACCTCACCAAGGTGTCGTCGCTCACGCTAGGCGGCGCGACGGTGAAGGACCAGGTGTTCGTCGTGGCGCCGTTCGGCGCGATGGCGCCGGTCGAAGGTGTCGATATGCCTGGCATGGTCGGTTTCGAAACCTTCCGCCGCTTCGTCACGCGCATCGATTACGGCGCGCATACGATAACGCTGATCCGTCCCGACACATTCGATCCCAAGACTGCCGGCACGCCGGTGCATATCGCCTTCAACGGCAACACCATCGAAGCACCCGCGATCTATGACGGCGTGCAAGGCACCTTCACCATCGACACGGGCAACCGTGCCGCGCTGGATCTGAATGGGCCGTTCGTCGCCAGCCATCCGCAATTTGCGAAATACAACAGCGCACCGGATGTCGTCACTGGATGGGGCGTGGGCGGACGTACGACCAGCCGCGTCATCCGCGGCAGCACGCTGGTGCTCGGCGGACAGACAATCGATGGCGCGGTGGTGCAGCTTGCCACCACAAAGAAGGGCGCGGACGCGGATCCCAGCATGTCCGGCAATATTGGCGGCGGCATCCTGAAGCGCTTCGTCGTCACGCTCGATTACGAACATTCGACGATGTATCTGAAGCCGGTGACGCAGACTGTCGCCGATCTCGACATGTTCGACCGCTCCGGCATGTGGCTTAACCAGACCGATGGCGGTTATGTCGTGGTCGACGTGACCGCCGGAGGCCCATCCGCACAGGGCGGCTTGCAGGTGAACGACCAGATCGTCGCCGTCGATGGCAAACCGGCAACCTCCATTCCGGTCTATGCCATGCGCGAACGCCTGCGCGACGAAGCCCCCGGTACGGTGGTGAAGTTCACGGTGAAGCGCGGCGGCGAAACGAAAGACGTTTCCATCACCCTTCGCGATCTGATCTGATTTTCTGGAGATACCATGTCTAAAATTCCAAGCGCTCTGCTGCTCGCTTCCTGTCTCACGACGCCCGCTTTTGCCGCGGATGCGGGTTCAATCCTTGCCGCCAACAGGGCCGCCGCAGGCGGTGCTGCGTGGGACGGCAAAGCCACGCTGAAGGTCGATTACGACTATTCCGGCCAGGGTCTCACCGGAAAGACCTCCTCCCTGCAAGATCTCAAGCGCGGCGCGTTCGTCGATAGCTACGACATTCCGCCAACAACAGGCGCCAATGGTTTCGACGGCAAGAAGGGCTGGGAGAAAGAAGCGTCCGGCACCGTCACCGACCAGGCGGGCGGCGACACGGTTCCACTGGCGATCACGGAAGCCTATCAGGATCAGAATTTGTGGTGGCGCGACGATCGGGGCGGTGCAACGGTCGAAAGCCTTGGCCAGAAGACGGATGGCGGCAACAGCTATGACGTGCTGAAAGTTACGCCGAAGGGCGGCACGGCGCTGGAAGCATGGTTCGATCCCAAAACCCACCTCCTCTATCGCACCGTGGAGGTGAACAGCATCCAGACGATCACCACGACCTTTTCCGATTACGCGCCGGTCGACGGCGCGATGATCGCGAAGAAACAGGTGATCGACGATGGCAGCCACAATCTGCAGACGCTGACGCTGACGTCCGCGAAGTTTTCGGATGCGCTTCCCGTCTTGGCCTATCAGAAGCCGGCGGAAAACCTGCATGACTTTTCCATCGCAGGTGGGAAGCACGAGACCACCGTGCCGTTCCGCCTTCTCGACAACCACATCTATGCGGAAGTGTCGGTGAACGGCTCCAGGCCGATGATGTTCATCTTCGACACCGGCGGACATTCCATCGTCACGCCGCAAACGGCGAAGGCGCTGGCGATCGGCGTGAAGGGCAATGTCACATCGGGCGGCGCGGGCGATCAGCTTATTCAAAGCGGGCTCACAACGCTCAAATCCATTCGGGTGGGCGATGCCGTCGTCACCGACCAGGCGGCATCAGTCCTCACCTTCGATGCGCCGGGCACCGAAGGCGTCGATGAACAGGGCATGGTGGGCTACGAATTCTTCGCCCGCTTCATCACCCGGTTCGACTACGGCAAGCACACGATCACCTTCATCGACAAAAAATATTTCGATCCCAAGACGGCGGGCACACCGGTGCCGATGCGGCTTTATCATCAGTTTCCGGAAATTCTGGGCACCTATAACGGCATTCCCGGCCGCTTCGGCATCGATACCGGTTCGCGCGAGCCTCTGTCTTTGAATACCGCCTGGGCCGCGCATAACAACGTCAAGCCGCCGCCCGGAAGCGTGAACGCGCAGACCGGCTGGGGCGTCGGCGGTCCCTCCTTCAGCGATGTCTTCAAAGGCGGCACGCTGACCTTGGGGCCTGTAACCATCGATCATCCGCTAACGATGATCAGCACCGACAAGGGCGGCGCCGGCGCGGCGGAAGCGTTCCCGAACAATGTCGGCGGCGGCGTTCTGAAGCGCTTCGCCGTGACCTTCGATTACGATCACAGCACCATGTATCTGAAGCCTGTGACAGGTCCGGTCGCCGATCTTGATACCTTCGACAGATCGGGCATGTGGATCAATGGCGCGCCGGACGGCTTCAAGATCATCAATGTCACCAAGGGTGGACCCGCGGAAGCCGCCGGCTTGCAAAAGGACGACATCATCACAACGGTGGACGGCAAACCCGCAACGGGCATCTCCGTATCGGACCAGCGCAAGTTCTGGCGCAACGAAGCGGCCGGCAAAGTCGTCAAGCTCACCATCAAACGCGGCAGCGAGACGAAGGACGTATCCGTCACCCTGCGGGACCTCATCTAACCAACCCAAACTCGTCATCACCCGGTCGCGCGTTTCTCACGCGCGATCCGGGTGACCCATTTCCGTTAAAAAAACAACCCGCTTTATGCGGGCGACCCAATTTCCTTTTTCAGTAAGAAAGACGGGTTGCCCGGACAAGCCGGGCAATGACAATGTGAATGTTTGTGAGTGTTCGCGTGAGAAGTAAGGCGGTTCGCAAAAAAGCTCCAATGAAGCGGGACAAAAGCTTCTTCGTTTACATTTTGGCCAGCAAGCCGTGGGGAACGCTCTACACGGGCGTCACCAGCGATCTTCACGCTCGTGTCTACCAGCACAAGCATGGCCTATACGAAGGCTTCACCAAGAAATACGGTGTCAAAACGCTCGTCCATTTCGAAGAGTTTAACGATCCACTTACCGCGATCCACCGCGAAAAACGCATCAAGAAATGGCCGCGAATTTGGAAGATCAATCTGATTCGCACGAACAATCCGGATTGGAATGATCTGGCGGCGGATTGGTATCCACCGGACATGACAAAAGAAGAGATCGACAAGTGGCTGGCCCGTATCGCTGCGATTGACGATAAAGCCCTTCTGGCCTGATCGCCCAGCCGAAATTGGGTCACCCGGATCGCGCGCGAGAAGGCGCGCGACCGTGTGATGACAATGTGGGGTATGGAAGGCAGCGATAGCCTGCCCTACTATCCGCGCCGCCGTTCACCCTTCGCCCCCCGGAGCCTCCCATGCCCGTCTATCGCGCGCCCGTGCAGGATTTCCTGTTCCTCATGAACGAGCTTTTCGAGATCGAAAAGCAGCGCGATCTGCCCAAATTCCAGGACCTCTCGCCGGACCTTCTGGAAGACATCCTCTCCAATGCCGGCAAGTTCGCCGAAGGCGTGCTGCAGCCGATCAACCAGTCGGGCGATGAGGAAGGCTGCCATTTCGAGAACGGCGTAGTGCGCACGCCCAAGGGCTACAAGGAAGCCTACAAGCAGTTCTGCGAAGCCGGCTGGGGCGCGCTCACGGCGCCATCGGCGCTGGGCGGCGCGGACATGCCGATGATGATCAACATCGCCGTGGGCGAGATGATGACGTCGGCCAATCAGGCCTTCGCGATGTATCCCGGCCTCACCGGCGCCGCCTATGGCGCGCTGCTCGGCACCGGCCAGCCGTGGATGAAGCAGAACATCGCGCCCAAGATGATCAGCGGCGAATGGGCGGGCACGATGTGCCTCACGGAGGCCGGTTGCGGCACCGATCTGCGCCTGATGAAAACCCGCGCGGTCGAGCAGCCGGACGGCACTTACAAGATCAGCGGCACGAAGATTTTCATCTCCGGCGGCGATCAGGATTTGACCGACAACATCATCCACATGGTGATCGCGAAAATCCCGGACGAGAACGGCAAGATCGCCGACGATCTCTCCACCGTGAACTTCTTCATGGTGCCAAAATTCCTCGTCGACGAAACCGGCAAGATGGGCACGCGCAACAGCGTGAACACCGGCGGCATCGAGAAGAAGATGGGCATCAAGGGCTCGGCCACCTGCGTGCTGAACTTCGATGAAGCGAAAGCCTGGCGTCTCGGCCCCAAGCCCGTCGCGCCCAAGCCAGGCGAGAAGCGCTCCGCGTCGGCCGGCATGGCGGGCATGTTCGGCATGATGAACGCCGCGCGCATGGGCGTGGGCCTTCAGGGCGTGTCGGTGGCGCAGGTCGCGCTCGACAATGCGTGGGATTATGTGCATGAGCGCCGCGTCGGCCACGCGCTGACCGGCCCGAAAGACCCAACGCAATCCGCCGACCTGGAAATCGTGCACCCCGATGTGCGGCGCATGATCCTGCATTGCCGCTCTTTCGTGGAAGGCGCGCGCGCGCTGGCGATGTGGACGACGATCAATCACGCGATCGAGGATTCCGATCGCCCCGGCCGCGAGCAGGCTGCCCTGCTCGCCGATCTGATGACGCCGGTGATCAAGGCGTTCTTCACCGACATGGGTTTTGAATGCGCCAACATGGCGATGCAATGCTATGGCGGCCACGGTTACATCCGCGACAATGGCGTGGAGCAGTTCGTGCGCGACGCGCGCATCAACCAGACCTATGAAGGCGCCAATGGCGTGCAGGCGATGGACCTTGTCGGCCGCAAGCTGGGCCGCAAGGGCGGCGCCGCGCCGATGGCGTATCTGCAAATGCTTGGCGGATGGCTCACCGAGAATGAGAAAGACGACGCGCTGAAGCCCTATGTCGCGCCGGTGAAGCGCGGTCTCGACATCCTGCAGCAGTCAACTCTGTGGTTCGCGCAGCATGGCATCCAGAATCCCAACGATGTGGGCGCGGGCGCGGTGGATTATCTGCGCCTGATGGGCATTGTGAGCGTGGGCTGGATGTGGGCGCGCATTGCCAAGCTCGCCACGGAGAAGCTCAAGAGCAATCCGCCCAACGCGCAGTTCTACCAGGACAAGCTGGTCAGTGCGCGCTACTGGATGGAACGCATGATCCCCGAATGCCCGATGCTGTTCGAACGCATCCAGGCGGGCTCCGCGAACCTGATGGCCCTGGAACCGGCGACGGCGTAGCCGCAGCTATGGCGCAACCTCTCGGACCCTGGCGGCCGCCTGCGCCGCAGCGCCATACGCCGCGGCAGCGGTGGCTGATCCGTATCGGCATCGTCGTCGCGTTCGGAATGGCGATCTGGGCGTTGAGCGCGCTTTTTCCCGGCGCGATCTCCAATCAGGGCGACATGGCGCGCATGGCTTATATGGCTGCTTGGGGCGCGCTGCTTGCCAGCGGGCTGGTGTTCTCGCGCCAGGTCAGCGTGGGACATACGGTGCGCAACATCGCGCTATGGCTCGGCATCTTCGGGGTGCTTGCCATCGCCTACATGCTGAAGGACCCGTTCCAGGAGGCTCTGCTGCGCATGCAATCGCAGCTCATCTCCGGGTCCGCCGTGGAGACCGCGCCGCATGAAGTGACTATCAACGCGGATGAGAACGGCGACTTCTATGTCTGGGGCTCTGTCAACGGCGCGACCGTGCGCTTCGCGGTCGACACTGGCGCCAGCGACATCGTTCTAAGCCCCGCAGATGCGCGGCGCGCCGGGATCGACATCGCCGGATTGACCTATGGCGGCCAATACGAAACCGCGAACGGCACCGGCCACGGCGCATTCGTCACGCTCGAAAAATTGTCCGTCGGACCGATTGCCTTCATCGAGGTTCCGGCTTCGGTGAACGGCACGGCAATGCATTCTTCGCTGCTGGGCATGGCGTTCCTGAAGCGCCTGAAATCCTTCGAGTTCTCAAAGGACAAGCTCATCATGCACTACTGATGCGTCGGACGGAACAAGCGACGGCATGAAACGCTTAGTATGCATGCGTTTCATTCTCACGCTCGCGCTCGGAGTTTGCGCGCTGGCCTCGCCGGCGCGGGCTGATGTGTTTTCGTTTCTCGACACAGGTCACATCACGCAGACCGGGCCGCGCGAATTGTATGTCACGCCGGATGACGACGGCCTCTATTATATTTTCGCCGATGTGAACGGCGCGCGGGTGCGCTTTGTCATCGACACCGGTTCCGACGATGTCGTGCTGACACGCAAGGATGCGCAGCGCGCGGGGATCGATGTCGCGAACCTAAAATTCTCCGAAGACTACGACGCCGCCAGCGGCAGCGGCGTCGAAGCCGATGCGATGGTGCAGCGCATCACGCTCGGCCCGCTGTCCTTCTCCAATCTTGCCGTCACGGTGGAAGAGGAAGGCGGCGCATCCTTGCTGGGCATGAGTTTTTTGCATCGCATGAAGTCGGTCGAAATCCGCGACAACCGGCTTTATCTGCGCTGGTAGTCCGATGACGCCGCTGCACGGGGGCCATGCGAATCCGTCGCCGCAACTTCATGCTATCGTCGCGCCCTCTCAAGGGAGAAAGCGCCATGCCGCGGCCCGTCCATTTCGAAATTCACGCGACCGATCCAGAAAAGGCTGCCGCGTTCTACCGAAAAGTCTTCGACTGGACATTCCAGCACATGCCGCAGATCGATTATTGGCTGATCGACACCGGCCCCGGCGAAGGCATCAATGGCGGCATGATGAAGCGCATCGGTCCCACGGCGCCGGATGGCGCGGCTGTGAACGCTTATGTCGTCACCATCGGCGTCTCAGCCATCGACACCTATCTCAAGCGCGCCGTCGAAGCCGGCGCGACGATTGCGCTTCCCAAAACGGCGATCCCCCAAGTCGGCTGGCAGGTCTATGTGAAAGACCCCGACGGCAACATCTTTGGCATCCACGAACCCGACGCCAACGCGAAATAACACCTGTCATCACCCGGTCGTGCGCTTTTTCGCGCACGACCGGGTGACCCATCTTTCTTTGCGAAGCCGAAATTGGGTCACCCGGATCGCGCGCGCATACGCTGTCGCTATGCGCCACGCGACCGGGTGATGACAAATGGAGATTACAGCTTCGCCTTGCTCGCCACGTCGTTCGCGGGCTCCGCGTTCAATCCCGATTGCGTCATGATCACCTTGTAAACCGCGCCATCGGCCAGCGGCATGTAGGCGCCGGAGCCGAAGTGGCGGTTCTCGGCATAAGAGTGATCGACGATCCAGAACACCCAGCTCTTGGGCACCCATTCGTTCACCGCGGGCGGCGGGCCTTTGAGATCGCAGGAGGTGATCATCTTGCCATTGGCGCGTTCGGCGTCGGAATAGCGGTTGGAGATCTGGTCCAGCGTGTAAGTCGCATCCAGCCCCAGCACATTCGCCCACGGCTTCCATTTCTGCACCCGCGCGCTCATTTCCCAATCGTCGCCCTGCAAACGGCAGACTTGCGGCGCAAAGCTCGCATCCATGCGTTTCACGGTGACGTCATAAGTCTGCTGCGACGGATCGACGGATTTCACGCTCACCATCGCCACCGGCGCTTCATAAGACAGCCGCTCGAAAGTCTGCGTGTTCACGCCCAGCAATCCGAACGCCAGGCCGATCACCGCCAGCGGCGCGCCGATGACCACGCGGGGCACACCCCGTCCATGTTCGCCCTGCGCGACATGACCGACGCCGCGAAAGAACATAAATCCGCCGATCACCGCGATGACCAGCGGAATGGCGATCAGAAACCAGCCCAGCGAGGAAATGAAAGACAGCATCCCAAACTCCATCCCGAGCGCCCGCCCCCGGCACATCGTTAAAATCCTAAAGGAACAATGCGTCAAAACCGGGATGGCTGCGGGGATTTAGTTCCATTGTGGCTAATGCCGCGGGGGCACGCGCGGGCGCTGGGTGTCGCCCAATGGGAAGCAGGCCCAAATTGGGCTCTCGTCGAGGAGACGATCGCTCTACTTCCGCTTCGCCGCCTTCTTCGTACGCTTGACGGCTGTCTTCGCCGCCTGCGCCACTTTGCGCGCGCCGGTCTTGGCGGTGCGCAGGGTTTTGCTCGCCCGCTTCTTTGTCTTGCGGGCAGCCGTCTTTGCGGTCGCCTTCGTTTTGCGCGCACCGGCTTTCGCCGTCTTCGTGGCAGCGCCGACATTCACCCGCCGCGAGGCCAGAACGCCGAGCGGCGCACCGATCACCGCGCCGACGGGACCTGCCACCGCGGCGCCGACGAGCGCCCCGGCTGTTGCGCCGATAGGGGCCTGTGCGGGCGGACGTTTGCTGGATGCTCTTGCCATCTCAATCTCCTCAAAGGCCGCCGCATGCGAAGCCGCAACGCGGGTTCCATTCCACAAGCAATGCGGTTGTGAGGGTTGGGTTCCAGATTCGGGGAATGCCGCAATTAGCGGCTTCGAAAGCCAGTACCCAAAACGATGATCGCGGCTACGAGGAAGGCTCCGAACGCGGCAACCGTTTGACGGTCCAAATTCGGAAAAAAATTCTGACCCACCAATATCAGCCCCCCGAGCGCGAATGCTCCCAACAGCATCCAGCCCCACCAGCCCACGCGCCAGAGAAAGTAGGCAATCTAGTTCATGATCCGCATCAAATGAAATTCGCCGCCAGATTGATCATCGTGGCCAATATCGCGGTATTGAAGGCGAACGCCACCACGGTATGCAGCGTGCCGATGCGGCGCATTTCCTTGGAGGTGAACACGATGTCCGCCGTTTGCGAGGCGGTGCCGAGCACGATGGTGAAGTGCACGAAATCCCAATAGTCCGGCTCGCCCGCCACGCCGAACTCCAGCCCGCCTTTCGGCTCGCCATGCGCTTCGGCAAGGTAATAGACATGCGCGTAATGCAGCGCGAACACCGTCTGCACGAAGAGCCAGGACAGCACCACCGTTCCCGCCGCCAGCGCCACGCGCCAGCCGCCGCCGGGCGCGGCTTTGGCTTCCGACAACTCCGCGATCAACGCGCCCACGCTCGCGACCGACGCCAGGATGGTGATGAGGAGGATAAGGTGCCCGCCCTCGTCATGCGTGATGGCGTTGCGCTTCATGGTGGCGGTGTCCACTTCGGGCATGACGATGAGAAACATCGCGCCCAAGAAGAAGATTACGCCGCCATCCCAGCCGATCAGCGCGCGCGTGACGTCGCGCATGATCCACACGCCGCTGAGAAAATAGAGCGCCACGCCCAGCGCCACGGCACCGATGAGATAAGGCCGCGCCGCCAATGCCTGCACCAGCCCACGCGGGGCTGTATCCGCCATTTCCTGCGCCATGATCTCCCCCGACTCGGCAGCGCTTGATGCAAACCCGCCCCGGCCGCTGGCGCCACGGCTTTCCGGGGCGGCAGGCATTTTCTCTCATTTTTTTAATCCCGGCCCCTTGCGTTTGTTCGTTCTACGTTCTATCTTTATCCTCCTAGTAAGGAGAAAATTGTCTAAATGGCTGAATTGCCTGAAATTTCGAAAGATCGCGACGGCTTCGACGATCTCGCAGCCCTCCTCGCCGAACAGATCGCGGCAAGCCACAAGGCAGCCGCGCGCTGTTTCTCCGTCGCCGCCGATGAAGAGGATTTCGGTCCCGCGCAGCGTGACGATGCCCTGCGCGTTGCTTCGCGGCTCATGCACGCCTGCGCCGCTTCCGCCAACGCTATCCGCCGCATCAAGGGCGGCGAATTCCATCACAAGATCAGCGTCGAGCATGTGGACTACGCGGCAGACAAAGCCGCGCGCCAAACGAAAGAACGGCAGGCGCGTGCGGAAAATCCGCCGCTCGGCGAGGTGATGGCCCACATGCTGGAGGCCGACATCGCAAACGATCTGCGCGCCATCCATGAACGGCTCAAGCCGCGCTGATGCGAAGGAGAACCCCCGATGAAAGGGGACCACACCCCCTCCCCCATGACTCGCAATTCAAATACTTTCCCTAGAGGCGCGCCGAAGGGAAACCGCAACGCCTTGAAGCATGGCCGCTATACGAAGGAGATGCTCGCGTTGCGGGCCGAGGCGCGGATGAATCTGCAGAAAATCAAAGCCTCGCTGGCGCTGTTGGCCGCGCGATCCGCGCTCGTTATGCCGCCTGTGCGATCTTTGCGAGTTGTCCCAAAAGATTCTGCGCCCCCTTCAGGCGCAGCTCGGGCGTCGGCCAGTCGCGGGCGATGACAACCTTCTGATCGGGCCGCACCTTCATCGTCGATTGGTGCTCGTTGATGAGGCGCACCAGCCCGATGGGATTGGGGAACTGGCTGTTTCGGAAGGTGAGCGTCGCGCCCTTCGGCCCCGCCTCGATCTTCTCCACCAGCGCCACACGGCACAGCCGCTTGATGGCTACGATTTCGAGCAGGTGCTTCACCTCGTCGGGCAGCTTGCCGAAACGGTCGATGAGTTCGGCGGCGAAGCGGTCGATCTCCTTGGAGTCTTCCAGCGTGGCGAGCCTGCGATACAGCGCCATGCGGACGTTGAGGTCGCTGACATAGCTTTCGGGAATGAGCACGGACGCGCCGATGTTGATGGTGGGCGACCATTGATCCGCCACTTCGCCATCGCCGCCACCGGCTCTGAGCTGCGAAACGGCTTCTTCGAGCATTTCCTGATAGAGCTCGATGCCCACTTCGCGCACATGGCCGGATTGTTCTTCGCCCAAAAGGTTGCCCGCGCCGCGAATGTCCATGTCGTGGCTGGCGACGGAGAAACCGGCGCCAAGCTGGTCGAGCGATTGCAGCACCTGAAGCCTGCGATCCGCCGTCTCGGTGAGTTTGCGATCCGCCGGTGTGGTCAGATAGGCGTAAGCGCGCTGCTTGGAGCGGCCGATGCGCCCGCGAAGCTGATAAAGCTGGGACAGCCCGAACATATCGGCGCGATGCACCACCATCGTGTTCGCGGTCGGAATGTCGAGGCCGGATTCCACGATGTTGGTGGAGATGAGAACGTCAATCTTGCCTTCGTAGAACGACGTCATCACATCTTCCAGCGCATCCGGCGTCATCTGTCCGTGGCCGATGGCGCTTTTGATCTCCGGCACCGTGGCGGTAAGAAATTCCTGCGCCTCTCTGAGATCGGCGATGCGCGGGCAGACATAGAAACTCTGCCCGCCGCGATAATGCTCGCGCAGCAACGCTTCGCGCACTACCAGCGGATCGAACGGCGTCACGAAAGTCCTCACAGCCAGACGGTCAATCGGCGGCGTCGTGATGAGCGAAAGATCGCGCACGCCGGACAATGCCAGTTGCAAGGTGCGCGGGATCGGCGTGGCGGTCAGAGTCAGAACATGCATGTCGGCCTTCAGCGCCTTCAGCCGCTCCTTATGCGACACGCCGAAATGCTGCTCTTCATCGACGACGAGAAGGCCGAGATTGTTGAACTCGATCCCTTTGGCCAGCAGCGCGTGGGTGCCGATGACGACATTCACATCGCCGGACTTCAAGCCTTCTTTCGTCTCGCGCGCCTCCTTCGCATCTACGAAGCGCGAAAGCTGGCGGACATTCAGCGGGAAGCCCTGAAAGCGCGCCGCGAAGTTGCGATAGTGCTGGCGGGCCAACAGTGTAGTGGGAACGACAACCGCCACCTGCATCCCGCTCATCGCCGCGACGAATGCCGCGCGCAACGCCACCTCGGTCTTGCCGAAGCCAACGTCGCCGCAGACCAGGCGATCCATCGGCCGCCCCTTCGCCAAATCCTCGATGGCGTCGGCAATGGCTTTCTCCTGATCCTCCGTCTCCTGATAGGGAAAGCGCGCGCAGAACTCGTCATAAAGTCCGGATGGCGGCTCGGTGGAAGGAAGCTGCTTCAGTTCGCGCGCCGCGGCGATGCGAATGAGTTCGCCCGCGATCTCGCGCACGCGCTGCTTCATCTTCGCCTTGCGCGATTGCCAACCCGCGCCGCCGAGACGATCTAGCTGCGCGCCTTCGTCGGAGCCATAGCGCGTCAGAAGCTCGATGTTCTCCACCGGCAGGAATAGCTTGCCGCCGTCATATTGCAGCTCCAGGCAATCATGCGGCGCGCCGATGACATCGATGGTCTGAAGCCCGCTGAAGCGGCCCACGCCATGCTCGATATGCGTGACAAGATCGCCCGGCGCGAGGCTGGAAGCTTCCTGCAGAAAATTCTGCGCCCGCTTCTGCCGCTTGCCCGCATGGGCCATGCGCTCGCCGAGAATGTCCTGCTCAGAGACGATGACGAAATCCGGCCCCTCGATGCCGCGCTCCAAACCGAGCACCGCGACGCCAACCGCTTCGTCATGCAGCTTCGCCGCTTCCGGCCAACTATCGATCTGCCGGATCGCGCCAATGCCGTGATCGGAAAGAAGCCCGCCGATGCGCTCCGCCGAACCGTTGGACCATGTGGCGACCAGCACGCGCTTCTTCGCCTTCAGCAGGTCGCCGATATGATCCGCCGCGATCTGGAAGATGTTGACCTTGCCCTGCGCTCGTTCCGGCGCGAAGTCGCGGCCCTGTTTGCCGCCAGCATCCACCGCGCGCATCGATTCCGGCGCTTGAAACGGCGAGAGATCGCGCACATCGCGGCTCGACAGCGCGGCCTTCCATTCGCCATCGGTGAGATAAAGTTTTTCCGGCGGCAGCGGCTTGTATGGCGGCGCATTGACCTTCGCCTCACCTTCGCGCTTCTCGCGCAGGAACTGGCGGCGGGTTTCGTAATAGTCCGCGATCAGTTCAAGGCGCGCGGCCTTCGCCTCTTCCGTCTGATGCGACAGCATCACCAGCGCGTCCGGCGCGTAGTCGAACAGCGTGTCGAGGTGATCGTGGAACAGCGGCAGCCAATGCTCCATGCCCTGGTTCTTGCGGCCCGCGCTGACGCTCTTATAGAGCGGATCGTCACTCGCGGGACCGAAGGTCGCGACATACCCCGCGCGGAAACGACTGATGCTTTCCGCGTCGAGCGGCGCTTCGCTGGCGGGCAAAAGCTCGATTTCATCGATCTGCCCGGACGACAACTGCGTCTCCGCATCGAAGGTGCGGATCGCATCCAAGGTGGTGCCGAAGAAGTCGAGACGCAGCGGCGTCTCTCTTCCCGGCGGCCACAGATCGACAATGCCGCCGCGCAGCGCAAAGTCGCCCGGCTCGCGCACCGTGCTCGCCTTCGCGTAACCATTCTTCACAAGGAACGCGGTGAGCACCTCGTGCTCCACATCCTTGCCGACGCGCGCAAAGAAACTCGCCGTCGCGATCCCGCTCTTCGGTGGCACGCGCTGAAGCGCCGCGTTGATGGTGGTGACAACAACGGCCGGCGCGGAGTCCTTGTCGCGCCGTGCCAGCGCCGCCAATGTTGCCAGACGTTGGCTCTCGATGTCCGGCTTGGGCGACGTTCGGTCGTAAGGCAGGCAATCCCACGCGGGGAACGGCAGCACCGAAACATCCGGCGCAAAGAACCGCATCGCATCGACGGCGGCCACGGCATGGTTGTCATCCGCCGCCACGAACAGGACGAGCCCCTTGCGCTGCGCCGCCGCTTCCACGGCGAGATAGGCGTCATAGCCTTCGGGCGCGCCGGAGATGGAAAGCCGTCCGCGCTCGCGGCCAATATAAGTCAGACGTTCCATGTGGGATTCTTGCGGCCGCAGACGGCCTTCAGGCCTGCGAAGGTTTCATTGTCGAATTCCGGCGGCACCGGCGCCTGGTCCTGCAGCCAGAGAAAAACGTCCTTGTCCGGCGCTTCCAGCAGCGCCTCGAACTCATCCAGCGTCGCATCGCTCATGGCGGGAAGCGCCTCGGCGGCAAACGCGCCGAAGATCAGATCGACCTCCTTGAAGCCCCGGCGTTGCGCCCGGAACAATAGACGTTTGCGGCGGGCCTCTTTCGAGCCACCGTTTTGGGCAGTTGTCATAGGGCCGGATATAGCGTGGCGGCCCCGCCCCTTCCAGTGGGACATTTTGGGCTAAACTTGCGGAACATGCGGCCTTCGATTCTTTTCCCTCTGTTCGCCGAGACGCGCACCTTGCCCGGCGTCGGCCCCAAGATCGCAAAGCTGATCGAGCGCGCGGCGGGAATGCGGCTGCTCGATCTGATCTTTCACCTGCCCACCGGCATCGTGGACCGTTCCTATCGCCCCAAGCTCATCGCCGCCGAGGAAGGCCGGATCGCGACAGTTACCGTGAACGTCCTCGATCACATGCCGGCTCGGGAGAAACGGCTGCCCTACAAGGTGCGCTGTTCCGATGACACAGCGCTGATCGATCTGGTTTTCTTCCACGCTTATCCGGATCATTTGAAGAAACAACTTCCAATCGGCGCGAAACGCGTCATCAGCGGGCGGCTGGAGCGGTTCAAGGGCCAGATACAGATGACGCATCCGGACTTCATCGTGACGCCGGAAGAAGCGGCAGAGCTTCCGCAACAGGAAGCGGTGTACCGCCTGACGGAAGGCCTCCCGTCGAAGGCGATGTCCAAAGCGGCCCGCGCGGCCATCGAGAAAGTGCCGGACATGCCCGAATGGCTCGATCCGGCATTCAAGAAGGCGCGAGGTTGGAGCAGCTTCCTTGAATCCGTCGAAGCCGCGCACAATCCCGCGAGCGAAGACGATCTCGCCCTGCTCTCGCCTGCGCGGATGCGCCTGGCTTATGACGAACTCCTCGCCAATCAGCTTGCACTCGTCCTGATCCGCAACGCCATGCGCGGCATCAAGGGCCGCAGTATCAAAGGCAGCGGTGAACTTCGCGCCAAAGCCATCGCCGCCCTCCCCTTCACGATGACCGACACGCAGAAACAGGCGCTATCGGAAATCGATGCCGACATGAAAACGCCTACGCGGATGCTGCGTTTGCTGCAAGGCGATGTCGGCGCCGGCAAAACCATCGTCGCGTTCCTGGCGTTGCTGAGCGCGGTGGAAGCGGGCATGCAGGGCGCACTGATGGCGCCGACCGAAATCCTTGCCCGCCAGCACATGGCTTCGCTGGAAGCCTTGGCGAAAACCGCCGGCGTCCGCATGGCGCTTCTCACAGGCCGTGAACGCGCGGTGAGAGAGACCGTTCTGAAAGATTTGGCGGATGGCAGGATCGACATCCTCGTCGGCACGCACGCCATCTTTCAGGAGGATGTCGCCTTCCGCGATCTCGGCCTTGCGGTAGTAGACGAACAGCACCGCTTCGGCGTGCACCAGCGCATGACCTTGCAGGGCAAGGGTCACAAGCCTGTCGACGTGCTGGTGATGACGGCAACGCCCATTCCGCGCACGCTGGCATTGACGGCCTATGGCGATATGGATGTCTCGCGGCTCACCGGCCGTCCGCCCGGCCGCAAGCCGGTCGAGACGCGGCTTATTTCCGCGGAGCGCATCGAGGAAGTCGTGCTTCATCTGCGGCACGCCATCGCGAACGGTGCGCGGGCCTATTGGGTGTGTCCGCTGGTCGAGGAGTCCGAACTTATCGATCTCACGGCTGCGGAAGATCGCGCCAAGATGCTGCGCGAAACGCTTGGCTCCGCTGTGGGCCTTGTCCACGGACGCATGAAGGGGCCGGAGCGCGACACTGAGATGGCGAAGTTCAAGCGCGGCGAAACCAAGGTCCTTGTCGCCACGACCGTCATCGAAGTTGGCGTTGACGTTCCAGAAGCCACCATCATGGTGGTCGAGCACGCCGAGCGCTTCGGCTTGGCGCAGCTTCACCAGCTGCGGGGCCGCGTTGGGCGCGGCGATGCGAAGTCGAGTTGCCTGCTCGTCTACTCACCGCCCTTGGGCGAGACCGCGAAAGAGCGCTTGAAGACTCTGCGCGAAACCGATGACGGCTTCGTCATCGCCGAGCGCGATCTGGAATTGCGCGGCGCGGGAGAATTGCTCGGCACGCGACAAAGCGGGTTGCCAGAGTTCCGCGTGGCTGACCTTACGGCACATGCGGAATTGCTTGCAGCGGCGCGCGATGATGCGAAACTGATCCTGTCGAAGGACCCGGAGTTGAAATCGCTGCGCGGGGAAGCGCTGCGCGTTCTGCTTTACCTCTTCGAGCGCGATGAAGCCGTGCGATATTTGCGGACCGGTTGATGACGAACGTGGACTTTCTTGCTGCGCTGGATCGCGCTCTAGCACTGGCGCTGCCGGGCTTCGAGCGCGTGGATGCGATCACGCGTCTCTCCGGCGGCGCCAGTCAGGAAACATGGTCGTTCGATGCACTGATCAACGGCAAGCATGAGCCGCTGATCCTGCGGCGCAGTCCCGGCGGTGGCGCGCGCGTGACAGAAGGTTCTGCGTCCATACCGCTGGAAACCGAAGCGATCGTGATCGAAGCAGCGCGCATGGCCGGAGTCGCCGCGCCACGCGTGCGCTATGTGCTCAAAGCGGAGGATATGGTTGGTCACGGCTATGTCATGGATCGGCTTCCTGGCGAAACCATCGCGCGCAAGATTCTGCGCGATCCGGAATTCGATACCATCCGTCCACGGTTGGCTTACCAGTGCGGTGTGATCCTCGCCAGGATTCATCAGGTCAATACGACCATCCTGTCGAAGGTTTTGCCGGTCATCGATGGACTGTCGCAGCTGCGCCGCTATCGCGATCTCTACGACGCCTACAACTATCCGCACCCGGTGTTCGAGTTCGCGTTCAAATGGCTGGAGCCGCGGATGCGCCACGCCAGTCGACAAACGCTGGTTCATGGCGATTTCCGGCACGGCAACCTTCTGATTTCAAGGCAGGGCGTGGAAGCAGCGCTCGACTGGGAACTGACTCATATCGGCGATCCTCTGGAAGATATCGGCTGGATCTGTACCAACTCTTGGCGTTTCGGTGTGGCCGACAAAGTCGTGGGCGGATTCGGCGAGCTGCGCGATCTGCTCGCAGGCTATCAGGAAGCCGGAGGCGGCAAGATAGACATCGACGACGCGCGCACTTGGATCGTCTATGGCTCGCTCAAATGGGGCGTGATGTGTATGTCGATGTACCAGGGGTTCAAGAATGACGGTTCGGTCGAGCGCGCGGCCATTGGCCGGCGGTCGTCGGAAACCGAGATCGATCTCGTCAATCTCATCATCCACGGAAAGATGTGATGCCATGATGGACCAACCCTCCATGCTAGAACTGGTGAAGGCCGTTCAAAGCTTTCTCGAAACGAAGGCGATGCCGGAACTGAAAGGCCATACCGCCTTTCACGCGCGGGTGGCAGCCAATGCGCTGGGCATTGTGGCGCGCGAGTTGGAGTTGGGACCAGGAGCTGCGAATGCGGAAATGGTGCAGCTCGTCGCCTTGCTTGGTCGCGATGGCTCGTTGGAGAAGCTCAACCGCGAGCTCTGTAAGAAAATACGCGATGGGAAGATTGGCCTCGAATCGGAAGCGTTGCGGCAACATCTGGAACTGACCACGCTCGACAAGGTGGGGATCGACCAGCCGAATTATTCCGGGCTAAAGATCGCGAAGATGCGTTAGGGAGCCCGTTTTTCGCTGAGAGCCACGCGACTGGCGGCAACAGCGACAACAACAATCGCCTCAGCCCAAACGATCGCCGGTCCCAGCCAGATGGGATTGGACGGAGTTGGATAGAAGAATGGCAACACCGTCTTCAGTCCGATTCCGTCGAAGATCGCTGGAATCAACACATACAGCGCAACAAGCGTGACGATGGCTGCGAAATCCCCTCGCCGGCGCGTGGCGGCGAAAAAGACAAAGATGGCAATGTCGCGTGTGAGAAATCCAAGCCCCGCAATGGTTAGTGCCGGATAGGCAGCGCCGGCACCTTGTGCGAACAGCCACCAGATCAGCACCAGCGCCATAATGAGCGTGGCGGCGTAGCTCATGATCCATGCCTGCAAACTCCAAAGAGCACGGCCTGTTGCGCCGGCTGCAACTTGGC
>DASXHQ010000044.1:0-3250 GCA_036488415.1 Rhizomicrobium sp. | reverse complement strand
AGCCATTCCAATGTGAAAACATCGTTCGATGCGCTCAAGGCGACGAAGAAGTCCGCGATCATCACCCATGCCGGCTGCGCGGCGATTCACAAGCATCCGCGTAACAAGCCGGACGATCTTCTAAAGGCGGTGGCCGATCAGGGTGGCGTCGTGGGCATCTATGACCTCTGCTACCTGACGGCGAGCCCCAAGCAGCCGACGCTGGACGATTACATGGCGCACATGACGCATGCGCTGAAGGTCTGTGGCGAGGATCATGTCGGCATCGGCAGCGACAGCTCGCTGGCGCCGTGGGACACGGCACCGGAAGCGATGGCGGCATTCAACAAAGATGAAGAAAATCGCCACAAGAGCGGCGTCGCCGCGCCGGAGGAGGATCGTCCGCTTTATGTGATCGGCCTGAATACGCCGATGCGGTCGGAAATCATCGCCGACGCGCTGTTGAAGCGCGGCTACAGCGAGCGGGTGGCGGAGAAGGTGCTTGGGCTGAACTTCACCAATGCTCTGAAAGCAAGCTGGGGCGACGCCTAGAGCAATCCGAGAGACACCAGCTCGCGCTGCAAATCTTCTGGCAGCTTTTCGAGGCCCTTGGTGCCGCGCGCATCGGGTGGCGCGTCTTTGGGATCGAGATAGCGCCAGCCCTGAAAGGCGCGGTGGGCACGGCGCTGCACCGGAACAAGTTTTGGATCGTAGACGAGCCCGCAATGCGGCGTGCCGTTCTTGGTGGTGGGTTTCAGGTCCAGCAGCTTCTGGCGCACGGCGATCTGGCCCTTGATGACCCAGTAGAGCGAGCCGCCATCCAGAACCTCGTCCTTGCGCTTGGGCGTCATGCGCGTGACATGCATCAGCGTGGGCTTTTTCACGCCGCGCTTCTTCTGGTCCTTGATGCGCTTGGCCTGCCATTGCGCGAGGTCTTCGATTGACTCCGCACCGACGCAAAGCTTGATGATGTGCAACGTCATTCCGCGGCGGCCTTTTCGAAGCGCACAACGACGGCGCCCTCATTCACCTGATCACCTTGTGCCACATCCACGCCAGCGACTTTCGCATCGGCCGGCGCAGCGAGCGTGTGCTCCATCTTCATGGCTTCGAGCACGGCGAGCGGCTGGCCCTTCTTCACCGCCTCGCCGGGCTTCACCAGAAGCTGGATGATTTTGCCCGGCATGGGCGTGGTGACGCGATCGCTCGCAGAACCCGCGGCATCGGCGGCGGCGAAGGGATCGTAAGGATGCACGACGGCGGTTTCGCCCTGCTCCATCACCGCGATGTCGCCATTGTCCAGCCGCAGCGTTTCTCCGCCCGATGGCAGGTCCGCGAAGGGAACGGCGGTGCGTTTACCGTCCACCACAAACTCGGCAGCCTGTTCGGCAAACCCCGACAGGCGGAAGCCGTCCTGCGCGTTCCAGGGATCGTCAGACGGTTTGGCATATTCCGTCAGCACCTGACGCGCCGCGAAGGACAGCGCTTGCGCTGTATCGAGTGATGCCTGGAGGAGATCCGCCTCGTGGCGCCCGATGAAGCCGGTGTCGATATCGCCCGCGACGAAATCCGGATGACGCAGGCAACGGATCAGGAAGGCGTTGTTGGTCTTCACACCTGCGATTTCGGCGGACGACAAGGCAGCGGCAAGTTTTTCTGCCGCGCCTTCGCGAGTTTCGTCCCACGCGATCACTTTGGCGATCATGGGATCATAGTACGGCGATACACTGTTGCCTTCGCGAACACCGGTATCGACACGAATATCCGCGCCTTCGGGCAAGCGCAGGCGTTCCAGCTTGCCAATGGACGGCAGGAAGCCGCCGCGCGGATCTTCTGCATAAAGCCGCGCTTCGATGGCATGGCCGTTGGCGGGGATGTCGTTCTGCGTTGCCGGAAGATTCTCGCCCGCGGCGACGCGGAGTTGCCATTCGACGAGATCGAAACCGGTGATCGCTTCCGTCACCGGATGCTCGACCTGCAGCCGCGTGTTCATTTCCATGAACCAGAAGCGGTCAACCTTGAGGCCGTCCGACGCATCGGCGATGAATTCGATGGTACCCGCGCCGACATAGCCGACGGCCTTGGCCGCTTTCACTGCCGCCTCGCCCATCGCCTTGCGCATGGCGTCGGGCATGCCCGGCGCGGTGGCTTCCTCGATCACCTTTTGATGGCGGCGCTGCAGGGAGCAATCGCGTTCGAACAGATGCACGACATTGCCGTGGCTGTCGCCGAAAACCTGCATCTCAATGTGACGCGGGCGGGTGATGTATTTCTCGATCAGCACGCGGGCGTCGCCGAAGGAGGATTGTCCCTCGCGTTGCGCGCCTTCCAGCGCCGATGCGAAATCCCTGGCGGCATCGACCTGGCGCATGCCCTTGCCGCCACCGCCCGCCACGGCCTTGATGAGAACCGGATAGCCGATCTTGTCCGCCTCGCTGGCCAGATGCTTCGCGGATTGGTCATCGCCCAGATAGCCCGGCACCACGGCAACGCCGGCTTTCGCCATCAGCGCTTTGGCGCGGTCCTTCAGCCCCATCGCGCGGATGGCGCTGGCGGGCGGACCGACGAAGATGATTCCGGCAGCGGCGCAAGCCTCCGCGAACTCGGCGTTCTCGGAGAGGAAGCCGTAGCCGGGATGAATCGCCTCCGCGCCAGTCTGCTTAGCGGCAGCGAGAATGGCATCGGCGCGAAGATAGGATTCGCGCACGGGTGCGGGGCCGATACGCACGGCCTCGTCGGCCATTAGCACATGCAGCGCCTTCGCGTCGGCATCGGAATAGACGGCGACCGTGCGAAGGCCCATGCGGCGTGCGGTGCGGATGACGCGGCAGGCGATTTCGCCGCGGTTGGCGATTAGAAGCGAACGGAACATCCGCCGCTTATAACCGCCAATCCGGCGCTGCTGCAAAACCCTTTAATGGGCTTCGCGCAGGAACACACGTTTGAGGAAGAAGAACACGCCAATGACAACGAGATAGCCGACAAAGAGCACGGCCACAAAGCGCCAGAAATTCGGCTCCATCAGCGGCGGCAGCCGGAAAGCCGCATGATCGGCCAGAACCGGCAGCAAAACGTTTAGAACAATAGTGACAAGCGTGGCACCCAAAGCCACCGCCCAAACGCGGTGCCAGGCGGGCACGAACAGCGCCGCAACAAGCGCGATAATAAGGCCCTCGATCGCGTTGACCTGGTTAAAGCCCTCGCGAAAGAAATCCCAAACCGAATTGACCAGCTGTTGAAAATCCATGGGTTTTCCCCTGATTGGAACAAT
>DASXHQ010000045.1:0-14780 GCA_036488415.1 Rhizomicrobium sp. | reverse complement strand
TACCCCCCACGGGCGCGCCGGCCATGATTTGCATAACGCGATAGGGCCATCGGCTCACGGCATTTCCTCAGAACGATCGGTTCGCCGCTTTGATACCGCGAAGCATCGGGGGATGAAAACCCCGCAATCTGGTCGTCGAATCGAGCGTTGGATTTTGGGATTGCTCCAGCGCCATGAAACCGTATAGACACCTCCCCGCGTGCATCGCTAAAATGACAAGGCGACGTGAGCCGTGGGCAGCGCGCAAACAACGCGCCGCAAGATCTTCGCGAAAACGAAACTTCTGAACGCTGCGCAGACATGGGCTGTCGTCATGTGTGGCATTGCGGGTCTTCAGGTTGCTAATGGCGGAAAGATTGGTCGCCAGACGTTGGAGGGCTTCGAACGGTCCCTATTTCACCGTGGCCCGGACGCTCAAGCGCATATTGTCGTCGGGCCGACAGGACTGGCAGTAACCCGGCTCGCCATCGTCGATCTCGTTCACGGCGATCAGCCGTTTATGTCACCCGGGGGCGCCGTTCTCGTCGCGAACGGTGAAATCTACAACGCGCCCGAGCTGCGGAAAGATTTCGCCGACTATCCCTTTGCCACCGGATCTGACTGCGAACCGATACTGTCGCTTTACGAAACCTACGGGCCGCGGTTCGCGGATCACTTAAGGGGCATGTTCGCGATTGCGCTCGTCGATCCCCAAAAAAACCAGCTTTTGCTTTCGCGGGATCCATTCGGGATCAAGCCGCTGTATTTTGTCGAAGGCGAGGGTTATTTCGCCTTTGCGTCGGAGATCGCCACACTGCTGGATGCCGGCTTCGCTGACCGAAAAGTCGAAGAAGTGGCAAGAGCGGAGCTCTTGCAGACGAAATATGTTTTCGGAACCAAGACCATCTTTCCGCATATTCAGCGGTTGGCGCCGGGCGATACGGTCATCGTGGAAGACGGAAAGGTGCGCGACCGCCTGTCCCTTCAGTCGTGGCCGCCCCACAAGCAAGCGACCGCCGAAAGACCGTCGAACCCATCGCTAGGGCTTTCGCGAGACGCTCTGCTCAATGAGTTTGAAAAGGTCATTTATGGATCGGTCGAGGCACATCTGATAGCGGATGCCCCTTCGAAGCTGTTCTATTCCGGCGGACTGGACTCAACGATTCTCTTGTTGGCGGCCAAGGAAGTATCGTCGAACCGGTTGAGCGCGATTACGATCGGATATGACGTCGATGATCGGATGGATGAAAGTGCAACCGCCCTCGAGCTTGCGCGAGGAAAAGGAGTGGCCTGCGATCGTATCGAGATGGGACCAGCGGATTTCTGGAATTTGACCCCCAGGATCGTCGCGGCGATTGACGACCCAATGGCGGACCCGGCCGTGCTGCCCCTGTACCTTCTTGGGCGAGAGACCGCGCGGCAGGGGGCGAAAGTGGCGATCTGCGGCGAGGGCGCGGACGAGATTTTTGGCGGATACAGCCGCTACAAGCGCGCGACGTTGCCCGCTTTTTTGCGCCGCCGATCCGGACGCCGCGGCGTTTTTACAAAAGGCCCGCTCGCTACCGATCGCTTTGCGCAATGGGACGAAGAATTGGACCGGCTTGAGACCCGCCAGAAGCAGCTATGGCGTTCTCAGCTTCAGGTTCTTCAGGCGATTGATATCCTTGAACGTCTCCCGAATTGCCTGTTGATCAAGCTCGATCGTGCGCTGATGGCCAACGGGGTCGAAGGCCGGACCCCATTTCTCGATCGCGAAGTGATAAAGTTCGCGACCGCACTCCCGGATCGGCTCAAGGCGAATCCGTGGCGTGGCAAGGTATTGCTGCGCGAATGGGTGGCCCGGACCTATCCCGAAGCACGGCCCCATGCTCGGAAAAAAGGCTTTAATGTACCCCTGGGCCGCTGGATGGACATGCATGGCGCTGAACTTGGCCGTTTGGTTGGCGCGCAGCCGGGCATCGCGCCTTTGTTCGATAAAGCGGAAATTTCCGCGCTGTTCGAGCGATGCGCCGAGGACACTCAGGAAGCATGGAACGTCCTGTTTTATGCGCTATGGCACTCCCATTTCATTCTGGGATTGGCCAATGAAGGAGATATTGGGTCTGTGCTTGCTGAGGCCTCCAAGCGTGGCTAGAAAACACTGCGGCGAAAAGGAAGGGCCGCGCGGGACCGTGGCTGCGTTACGGCGCGCCATCTAACCGACGGTTTCAAGGTCATGCGCTCGCCGCTCGACGTCCTCTATAATTTTCATTGGGTCAGGCGCGGGGAGATGGCTCGTTCCGCTCAAGCCTATGCTGGAATGCTCGGCCACTTTCTTCGCCGGCACCGGATTCGCGCTGTGATCAATCTGCGTGGCCCCAATCCGAAATTCTTCTGGTGGCGCTATGAAAGCAAAGTTTGCAGGCGTCTTGGAATCGCGCACTACGATGTCAGCGTCAATTCTCGAACACTTCCTGCGCGCGAATTGTTGATTGAGATTTTAAACACATTCGATGGCGCCTCAAAACCCGCGCTGATCAAATGCTCGGGAGGGCAGGATCGAACGAGCTTGGCTGCGGCGCTTTACATTGTCCACCGGGACGGTTGGACAGCACTGCCAGACGCCCTCGACCAGTTTGCAAAATGGCCTTATCTCCATTTCCCCAAGCAGCACCAAAGGTGGCTGCGCCTGTTCTTGCCATACGCCGCAAAAGAGGCTGCCGGCGTTCCTTTGAGCCGCTGGATAGCAGAAGCATACTCTCCCGAACGGTTCATGGCCTGGTTGGACAGCGAGGGGTGGTCCGATACGTTTCGAAATCTGCCGGGGCAACCGCCGCGGGCTCTGAGCTGATATGATCGCGCCTTATATTTGCAGCGTGAGTAGTCTATGTCGTTTGCCCGAGACGTCCTGCATATTCCGCTGCCGAGCAACCGCCTTTGGCGCGAACGAATACGCTCGCTGACGGCTGTGGTGAACCCGAAGCCGCTATTCATATTCGGAAATCAAAAATCTGGGACCACAGCGATTGCCGGCCTCCTGGCTTCCGCAACGGGAAAAACAGTGACCCTCGACTTCGCCGGGGCGGAAGAACCTTATCTCAGCAATCTGCTGCGTGGCCAAACGCCGTTGGAAAAATTCGTGCGGCGCAATGCCTGGGCATTTTCGGCCGACATCATCAAAGAGCCCAGTCTGACATTCGTGGCGCACGGTCTTATGGATCACTTCGATTCCGCGCGCGCCGTCTTCGTCGTGCGCAATCCATATGACAACATTCGCAGCATACTTGTTCGCCAAAGGTTGCGGGGAGATTTGCGAGAGCTGCCGGCGCGCGCGCGCCTGAACCCGACATGGCGAAAAATTCTGTCTGGCGGAGATCTGGGCACGGCGGGCGGCCACTACGTCGATGTTCTGGCTAAACGTTGGGTTCACGCGATTGAAATTTTTCAAGCTCAGCCGAAAAGGTTCATCACGGTCCGGTACGAAGATTTCAACAAGGCCAAGGTGGATGAAATCTCCCGTCTTGCCAGCGCGTTGAATCTGCCAGTAGTCGCCGATGTGACAGCTCTGACGGAAATTGACTATCAGCGGCGCGATTTGAAAGCGGTGCCGCCGGAGAAATTCTTCGGCGATAACTATGCCCGCATCAGCATGGCATGCGAAAAAGTTGCGCAAAGCCTGGGATATGAGCCCGGCCAAGGATAGTTTTGGCTGGCGCGATGCGAAGCTTCGCCTTTTACGCGGGGCTCAGGTTCAATCCCTGTCGCGCCACTCGTTATCCGCCAGGTCAGCCATCGCGAGCCTCGAAGCCGGGCAAAGTCCAGCGCAAGGCGATAGCGCCAGCGCGCAGACCGAAACCGCTGATGAAGGCGGCAGTTGCGGCGATGGAAGGATCGATATCGAACCAGCGCAGCGCGACATAGACGGACGCGGAGAGCAGCGCGGCGGTAACGTAGATCTCCCGCCGCAATAGCACCGACGGTTCGCCTGCAAAGATATCGCGCAGGATTCCGCCGAAGGTCGCCGTCATCACGCCCATGGCTACCGCAACGCCGGGCGCGACGCCATAGGTCAACGCCTTGGCCGAACCGATGGTGGCATAAGCCGCGAGGCCCACCGCATCTAGCCAGTTGAGCGCAGCGTAACGCCAGGGCCGCTCACCCACGATCCACACCGCCAGCGCCGCGCCGATGCAGACCAACAGATACGCACCCGAGTGAATCCAGAACACTGGCGCACCAATCAGAAGATCGCGCAGCGTGCCGCCGCCCATACCGGTGATGATGGAGAAGACGACGAAGGTGATAACATCATGCCGCCTGCGCGCAGCGGCCAGCGCGCCGGTGATCGCGAACACGCCGACGCCGACATAATCCAGCGCCTGCAGCGGCAGATGAATTTCGTGTATCGCCCCGTTCATGCAGAATGGCTAACGCCGCGCGCGGCCACGCGCAAGATGCGCGAAAGCCCGCGCGTCAAGGGGGAGGACGGCGGGCTTCCGCTGATGGCAACGAGACGTTGCCATTAATTGCTGGTCGTTTGGCCGGTCGCTTCCGGTCTGAAACCAGGGCGCACGATGCGCGGGTTATCGGGATCGATGTTTTCGCGAGCCTGCTGCTCAGCCTCGCCGTGACCCTGATCAAGTTCGACGGGACCGCGTTCCCACATACCATCGCGCATATCGCGTTTCTTCTCTTTGGCCATCGAAATCTCCTGTCTGTTTCCAGAGAGGTAACGGCCCGCGGCACGCAGGGTTTCACGGAACTTTTCGAGAGGAAAAGCGTTTCAGCTTTGGATTCCGGCCTTCAATCGCAGCAGTCCCAACACCGCATGCAGAAACGGTGCGGGCTCGTTCACTTGTTGCGCGATTTCGGCGAGCACGCCCAAGATAGGCGCGATCTCCAGTTCCCGATGCGCTTCCCAGTCGCGCAGCATCGATGTCTTGATGTCACCGAGCTTGCGCGTGATCTCCATGCGGTCTTCCGGCGTCAGCGGAATGGGAAGACCGATCTTCGCGCCGATCTTCTGCATCTCGATCATCATGGCACGCACCAGATTGCGCACATCCGGATCGGATAGCATCTGAAGCGTCGTGGCGCCGGTCAGCGCACTCAAGGGGTTCATCGTCATGTTTCCCCAGAGCTTCAGCCAGATGTCGCGGCGGATATTGTCGCTGACGACGATCTGCGGTGCCGCAGGCTGGCCGAAGGCGGCAGCGAAAGCTTCGAGCCGCGCTGATTTTGCGCCAACCGGTTCACCGAAGATCAGCTTGTCTTCGCCGTTCACTTCGACGACACCGGGCTGAGGCGTCCACGCGCTGGCATGAACGACACAGCCGATGACGCGCTCCGGCGCAATCGCCTTGGCGGTCTCGCCAGCAGGATCGACGGCCGAAAGCGCGAAGCCGGATTGCAGCACGCCCTTCACTTGAAAGAACCACCAGGGGATTCCGTTTACGGCGGGGATAACGATCGCATCCTTGCCACAAAGCGCCTTTGCGCTTTGCGCACTCGCCGGAACGGCCTGCCCTTTCACCGCGATGATGACGGCATCCTGCGCGCCTAACTCCGCCTGATCGTTCGACGCCGTCAGGCGATAGACTTGTTCTTTGCCCTTGCGGCGAATCTTGAGGCCATCCGCTTTTAGCGCTTCCAGCGTTTCGCCGCGCGCGAACAGCGACACATCGTTGCCGGCTTCCGCGAGAAGGCCTGCCATCCAGCCGCCAATGGCTCCTGCGCCGATCACGCAGATCTTCATTTCGCACCCTTGTTGGTGACCCAATCCAGCACCTCTTGCCATAGAGACTGTCGGTCCAGGTCCCGCAGCAGCATGTGATAGCCATCTGGATCCCGATGGACCTCAGCGTGATCGCCGAGCGCCTTTATCGTCTCTTGCGTGGGCTTGGCCGGAATCACCTGGTCATGCGCGCCATAGAGAAAAAGAATGGGCGGCGCGGTGAGCGGCAAATGCTCTGGCGCCTTGCGCGCCTGGTCCATCAAATTCATGAGCCCATAGACCTGATCCGAACGAGCTGAATGTTGGAACAGAGGATCGCGCGCAAGTTTGCGCAGCAACTCGTTGTTGTCCGACGCGACAATCCCAAGCCCGTTCCCCGATACATGGTAAGCAGGCAATACATGCGACATAAACCACGCCGCCCACGAATAATAAAACGGCATGTCTTCGCGCGACCAGACAGCGGGAGCGGCCAGAATTGCGCCATCCACATTAGGCGGATCGGATGATGCAAGATCAGACAACAAGACCGCACCGCCCATGCTTTCGCCTAGCGCGTAAACCGGCACACCTGGAAACTTTGCGCGCACGGCACTCACAAAATCGGTGAGATCCTGCCGCATCGCGTCTCCGCCCGCCCATACGCCGCGATTTGGCCCCGCGCCGAAACCGCGCTGGTCGTATGCGAAGACGGTGATGCCTTGTTCAGCCCACCAGGGACCAGGGCCAAACAACTCGAATGCCTCCGAATAATCGCTCATCCCATGCAACGCCACGATGATGGCGCGCGGATGATCGGCATCCCAATGGCGCAACGGCAGATGCAGGCCATCGCGTGTGACGAAGGCATCGTTGGTAATAGTGGGCGGATTGGTTGCAAGCCCTTCGCGAGCGATCTGTGGTGCGCACGCAGCGGCAAGCAGGATCAGTCCGCCAACAAGCGCCGCACGCGCTTTCGCAAATAGGGAAGGAGCTCTTTCTCGAACCACGGATTCTTCTTCAGCCAGCCATTGTTGCGCCACGACGGATGCGGCATCGGAATATAGCGCGGCGTATATTCGCGCCATGCCGCAACCGTCTCCGTCATATTCGATTTCACGCTATCGCCCAAATGCCAGTCCTGCGCATAGGAGCCGACGAGCAGGATGGTCTCGAATTGCGGCAGTGCATTGAATAGTCGCAGGCGCCAGGTCGCGGCGCATTCCTTACGCGGCGGCAGATCGTGGCCGTTCTTATCATAGCCCGGAAAGCAAAAAGCCATGCCGGTGAGCGCGATCCGGGAGTCGTCGTAGAATTCCTCGCGCGTCACGCCCATCCAATCGCGCAACCGGTCGCCACTGGGGTCGTTGAAGGAGATGCCGGTTTTGTGGACCTTCAGGCCCGGCGCCTGCGAGGCGATACAGAGCTTGGCCGTCCCGGACACGTGGATGATGGGCCGCGGCTCCAGATAAGGCGAACACAGCGTACAGGCGCGGATCTCGCGGACGAGGCGATCGAGATTTTCCGGCTTCATGCCTCGGCGCGCAGCAGGTTTCGGGCGATCACGATCTGCTGGATCTGCGAGGTGCCTTCGTAGAGGCGGAAGATACGCACATCGCGATAGAAGCGCTCGATGCCGTAATCGGCGACATAACCCGCGCCACCGAAGATCTGCACCGCCTTGTCGGCCACGCGTCCCACCATTTCGGAGGCAAAATATTTGCAGCACGCCGCTTCCATCGAAACACTCTCTCCGCGGTCGCGTTTGCGCGCAGTCTCCAGAACCATGCAGCGCGCGGCGTAAGCTTCGGTCTTGCAGTCGGCGAGCATGCCCTGGATGAGCTGGAATTCGGCGATCTTCTGACCGAATTGCTCGCGTTCGCGGGCATAGTTCACCGCCTCGCGGATCAACCGCTCGGCGACCCCGACACAGACGGCAGAGATGTGCAGGCGCCCGCGATCCAGAACCTGCATCGCCACCTTGAAGCCCTCGCCTTCCTTGCCGAGGCGCAAACTTTCCGGCACGCGCGCGTTCTCGAAGATCACGTCATGGATATGCGCACCCTGCTGGCCCATCTTCTTTTCGGACTTGCCGATGGTGATGCCGGGCGTCTTCGCGGGCACGATGAAGGCGGAAATTCCGCCTGCGCCTTTCTTCGACGGATCGGTGCGTGCCAAAAGCGTGAACATACCTGCGCGCGCCGCATTGGTAATGAAGCGCTTGGTCCCGTTGACGACATAGTCGTCGCCGTCGCGGATGGCACTCACTTTCACCGAGGCCGCGTCGCTGCCAGCGCCCGGCTCGGTGAGTGCGAAGCTCGCCACCATCTCGCCGCTAGCGAGCTTGGGCAGCCATTCGTTCTTCTGCGCCTCGCCGCCGAACATCACGATGCCCTGGCTGCCGATGCCGACATTGGTGCCGATCACGGAGCGAAACGCCGGCGACGTCTGCCCCAGCTCGAAGCAGACCAGCACCTCCTCCTCCATCGTAAGGCCGAGGCCGCCATATTCGGTGGGGATGGAAAGCCCGAACAGGCCCAACTCGCGCATCTGCGCGATGGTGGAATCGGGCACACGATCTTCTTCGGAGACCTTGGCCTCGATGGGCACGCATTCTTCGGCGACGAAGCGGCGCACCGTTTCGATCAGTTGGTTGCGTGTATCGATGTCCAGCGCCATGGCGTTCCCCGGTTTTTCCAGCGGGGAGTTTAGCCCATTCCGCCGAGACAAAGGCTAGCGGAGAGTCTGGCCCGGCTGCATGGCATAAACGCCCACCACGAGGATGTGGTCGACTTTTTCGCCGTCATCGCCCAGCGGCATGACCAGACTTTCGTGGAACATGGCGCGGCCATCGGCCTCGCGCACATACCAGCCGCTGTACGCGAAAGGTTTCCGTTTGCAGTAGGTATTGAGATAGCAATTGTGCAAGATCGAGCCGTAGCCCGGCAGCACCAGGTCGATCTCCGCCATTGTCATACCCTGCAGCGATGCGCCCTGCGCCATGACGATCGCGTCCCCCACGATGCGGAATTCGAAGTCGTCGCCGTCGCCGATCACGCGTATCAGCACGGTGTTGCGCAGAAGGCCGGACATCGCGCGCGGCGACATGTCGGCACGTGACGGCATCGACCGGGTGCCGCGTGCATTCTCCCAAGTGCTCAGGGCTTTCTGCACAAGCGGATTTATGATTTCGGACAGCGGGACGCCGTGACGAGGCCGCGACGGCTTTGCCGCCGGCTCTTCTGCCACCGCGAGTTTGGTCTTCTGCATTGTTTGCCCATGCCCAACGTCTGCTACAATTGAAGAACAACGGTTAATTTCGGGTAACGCTATTGGCTTTGCTGCTCTCTGTTTTGGATCAATCGCCCATCCGCAAAGATGGCAGCGCGGCCGAGGCGGTTGCAGAAACCATCGCGCTGGCGAAAGCCACGGAAGCTTTGGGCTATCACCGCTATTGGCTGGCGGAGCACCACAACACCGGCTCTTTCGCCGGGAGCGCGCCGGAAGTGCTGATTGCGCGGGTGGCAGCGGAGACGAAAACGATCCGCGTCGGCTCCGGCGGCGTCATGCTGACGCATTACAGCCCACTGAAGGTGGCCGAACAGTTCCGCATGCTGGAACTGCTCAATCCCGGCCGCATTGATCTGGGCATCGGGCGCGCGCCGGGCACCGATCAGCGCACAGCGCAGGCGCTTCAGGCGGGACCGCAAGGTTTCGGCATCGATGCCTTTCCCAGTCAGGTATTTCTGCTGAAGCAGTTTCTGGACGATGCGTCGGGTGGGGCGGCATTGCCGGAGGATCATCCCTATCGCGGTATTCACGCCATGCCGCGGGGCGATACGCGGCCGCAGATGTGGATGCTGGGTTCGGGAATCCATAGCGCGGTTTATGCCGCGCAATTGGGCCTGCCCTTCAGCCACGCCTATTTTATCAGCCCGGAAGGCAGCATGGAGGCGGTCGAGGCTTATCGCGAGCGCTTCAAGCCGAGCGACTGGTGTGAGAAGCCCATGATCTCGATGGGTGTGGCGGCGCTGGCCGCGGAGAACGAGGAAGACGCCGCGCGGTTGTCGGCATCGCGCAATCTGTGGGTCGTGCGCTTGCTGACGGGACGGCCGATCGCATTCCCCTCGCCGGAAGAGGCACTTGCCTATCCGTTCAGCGAACAGGAGTTAGGATTGCTGCGGACGGTGGAAGCGCGCTCGGTGGTCGGCACGCCGGATACGGTGAAGTCGAAACTGATGTCGCTGGCCGAACGCCACGGTGCGGAAGAACTGGTGATCGTGACGATCACCTATGACTACGCCTCGCGGCTGCGGTCTTATGAATTGCTGGCGAAAGAATTTGGCGTCGGCGGCTAGGATACCGGCAGCAATCCAATCACTGCGCCGGTCAGCCCGGAGGCCATCGTGCCGGAAAGCAGCGCGCGCATGGCGAGCGGCACGATCTCGGCCCGGCGCTCCGGCACCAGGCTCGACACGCCTGCGATCATGATGCCGACCGAACCCAGATTGGCGAACCCGCACATGGCGTAGAGCATGATGAGCCGCGAGCGTGGATCGAGTGCGCCTTCGGGCAGATGCGCGAGGCTTAGATAGGCGACGAATTCGTTCAGAACCGTCTTGTCGCCCATGAGCGCGCCCGCGGTGGGCGCCTCATTCCACGGGATGCCGAACAGCCAGACCACCGGCGCGAAGATCCAGCCGAAGATGCGCTCCACGGTCAGTGGCGTTCCGGCGATAGTGGGAAAATGACTCAAGATGATGTCTGCCAGCGCGACCAGCGCCACGATGACCAGCAGCATCGCCACGATGGAAAGCCACAGCTTCAATCCATCTTCGGTGCCGCGCGCGATGGCGTCCATGCTGGAGCGGTATTCGAAGCCGGGCGCGGCGATGGCGTCGGTCTCGCTGATGTCGGGGATCATGATGCGCGCGATCAGAATGGCTGCGGGGAGCGACATCATTGATGCGACCAGGATGTGCCCAAGCGCGCCAGGGATGACCGGTTGCAGAATGGTCGCGTAGAGCACGAAGACCGTTCCCGCCACCGTCGCGAGACCGACCGAAAACAACATGAACAGCTCAGCGCGTGTCAGTTTCGCCAGATAAGGCCGGATGAGGAGCGGCGCTTCGATCATACCGAGGAAGATCGTGGCCGCGCTTCCCAGCCCCACGGCGCCGCCGATCCCCATCGTTTTCTGCAAAGCCCATGCAAAACCGCCGACAATCAACGGCAAAATGCGCCAATACCACAGCAGCGCCGCGAGCGCAGAGATCACGATGACGAGCGGCAGAATCTGGAATGCAAAGCTCGACATGCCCGCGGGGTTCGTCACCGCGAAGGGCGCAGGGCCGCCGCCGACCATGCCGAAGACGAAGGACGTTCCCGCTTTCGTCGCCGCCGTCAGCGCATCGACCACGCCGTTGAGCGAGAACAGCACATTGCGCGCCACCGCGACTTTCAGCAGAAGCAGCGCAAGCCCGATCTGCAGCGCAAGGCCGACAAGCACCGTGCGAAACGGAAAGGCACGGCGATCCTCCGATAGCAGCCACGCCAGCGCGATGATGAAAGCGATTCCAATCGCCGATTGTAGATGCGCAAGCATGGTTACCTTTCGATTCGGAATGTTTACCAAGCCTGTCATGCTCTGTTGCGGAACACGAACGCACAGCGAGCGTTTTGATGTGATTCGTCCCATCGTCGCGATACCGGCGTTGGGTAAAATTTGAACGGTCATCTGTTGATGACTGGATAATGCCAGTGGTTTCTGTTGTGCGCCTGATCGCGTCTTCCTAGCCTTTTTTAAATCGATTCATCGATTCTAACGGGAGAACGCAATGGCGATTGACCCTGTTGTCGTGCTTGCCGAGGAGCTTCGCGTCGCGGAGCGGACGCTTCATGACGCCTGTCGCGACAATCACGACGCCTTGCGGGGCAAGAGCGGCGAGGAAATCTGCGAACTCACGTCCAGAATCCGGGATATTTCGCAGGAAATCTTCGAGACCAAGCCTACCAGCGCGCTCGGGGCCAGCATTCTTGTACGCATGGCGGCGGAGCGACTGCCCTTCTCCTACGGCTCCTACACAAAGCACTTCCATGAGGTCGCCGAGCGGCTCGACGCCGGACAGCGCGAGCTTGCCGACATTATCTGGCTGCGCGCCATGCGCACGGCGCTCGCGGGCGGGCTGTGTGGCAAGGACGGCGTACGAATCGCGCCACTCCTGCGTCTCGCCATCGAGGGCGCAAAGCAACCCATTGTAGTGTTTCGCGCGGTCACGACGCGGGGCAGCGGCTTTCAAAGCGAGATCGACGCCGCAATCCAATAACCCATAGCTCCCCGCCGCAGACCGTGACAATTTGGTCAGACGCGATTCGGGCGGGGGAACCCCAGAAGTGGCGGCGACACAACGTCCGCAGGAGATCAAGGCGCTGGCCGGCGCGCGCGCGTTGCCGCCTCTGCTACTGGTGCTGTATCACTTCAGCGAAGGCCATCACTATCAGCACGTCCGCCTGATCGACGTGTTCGTGACCAAGGGTTATCTCTGGGTCGAGTTTTTCTTCGCGCTGTCCGGCTTCATTCTTACTTATGTCTATGGCGCGCGAACGGATCTGTGGCAGTGGAAAAGTTATTCCACTTTCGTGAAGACGCGGCTGACGCGGCTTTATCCGCTGCACCTCTTCATGCTGTTGTTCGTTCTTTATCTCGTGGTGATGCTGCGCTGGCTGGCGGCGCGCGGCGGTTATGTCTCCATCTTCGATCAGCCTTACCATCAGGCATTGGGCTTCTGGCCGTTCATCGCCAATCTGTTTCTGGTGCAGGCATGGAATCTGTTTCCGGCATTGAGCTGGAACGGGGTGGCGTGGTTCGTCAGCGTCGAGTTTTTCCTCTGCCTGATCTTTCCGCTCTATATTTCGGTACAGCGCGGTGGATGGTGGCGCGGCGCATTGCTGATCGTCACCGGTGGAATCGGATTGGCGGCGCTTGACTACACCGGCAAGCACGGCCTCGACATCACCTACCACAATGGAATCCTGCGCGGCATGAGCGACTTCGCTGTGGGCGTCGGCTTGGCGAACCTCTATCGCCACATCCGCGCGCGCGGCGGTGAGCCACTTCCAACATGGATGCACACGATCTTCCAGTCCGTCGCAGTGTTCGCGCTGCTCTGGGCGATCTATCATTCGGGCTGGTCCCATCAATGGCGCGACATCTATCTCGTCCCGCCGATGATGCTCTTAATCTTCACGCTGTCCTTCGACCGCGGAATCTTCGCGTGGATGCTGGATACCAAGCCGCTGCAGAAGCTGGGCGAATGGTCCTATGCGATCTATATCGGCCAGACGGCATGGCTGCTCTTGATCCGCTATTTTGAGCAGCACTGGTATCCGCCGGACAGCACTCTTGTATTCGGCATACCGTGGCCAGATTTCATCTGGACGCTGGAGCCGCTCGCGCTCGTTGCGGTCTGTGTCGCCTGGGGCGCGCTGCTGTCACATTTCATCGAAGAACCGGCCAGCAAAACGCTGCGCAAATGGATCGTTCCGGCGCGAAAACTCGCAGCCGCTTGACCCCGCTGGGGGCTTCCGCCATCAATCGCGCCGACAAAATATCAGCCCGTCCGAAGGAGATTTCCATGGCCATTCGCTACGACAACAAGGTCGTCATCGTCACTGGCGCGGGCGGCGGATTGGGCCGCTGCCATGCCCTCGAATTCGCCAAGCGCGGCGCGAAAGTGGTCGTCAACGATCTGGGCGGCGCGGTGGATGGCACCGGCGGCAACTCCGCGGCGGCAGAAGCCGTGGTGAAGGAGATCACCGACGCCGGCGGCACGGCGATGGCGAACGGCGCGTCGGTCACCGACGACGCTGGCGTCGCGCACCTCATCAAGCAGACGATGGACGCCTGGGGCCGCATCGACGTGATCGTCGCCAATGCCGGCATCCTGCGCGACAAGAGTTTCTCCAAGATGGAGCTGAAGGACTTCGACGCCGTGGTGCAGGTTCACCTGATGGGCACGGTGAAGCCAGTGAAGGCCGCCTGGGAGATCATGAAGACGCAGCAATATGGCCGCATCATCGTGACGACCTCCTCCACCGGCCTTTACGGCAATTTCGGTCAGACGAACTATGGCGCAGCGAAGCTGAGCCTCGTCGGTTTCATGAACACACTGAAGCTGGAAGGCGCGAAGGACAACATCAAGGTCAACGCGATCTGCCCTGTTGCCGGGACGCGCATGACCGAGAATTTGATGCCGCCGCAGATGGTGGAAGCGCTCAAGCCGGAATATGTGACCCCGGCCGTGGTGTTCCTCGCCAGCGACGACGCGCCAACGGGCGTGATCATCTCCGCGGGCGCCGGCGTGTTCTCTTCTGCGCAGATCGTGGAATCCGCCGGCATCAATCTCGGCCACGGCGCGACGGCGGACACAGTTGCGGAATATTGGTCGAAGATCAGCGACTTCACGGGCGCCAAGCACTTCACCATGGGCGGCGAACACGGCGCACACATCTTCGAGCGCATGCAAGACAAGCCAGTCGCACTGTAACGGATCGGCTTTTCACAAACCCAAAACGGCCTTCGCCATGATGTTGCGCTGGATCTCGTTGGAGCCGGCGTAGATCGAGGCCTTGCGCAGGTTGAAATAATAAGGTGCGATCGGCGCGGCGAAGTCCGGGCCGGGGCGCGGCTCGTTGGTCTTCGCCCAAGTATCGCGCACGAAGGGCATCGCGTAATAGCCGAGAGCCTCGACCGACAATTCCGAGATCGCCTGCTGCAAGTCCGTACCGTTGTATTTGAGCATGGAAGCTTCCGCGCCCGGGCGCTGACCTGCGCTCATCGCGCTGAACATGCGAAGCTCGAAATATTCCAGCGCCGAAACCTGAATCTCCAGATCGTCGAGACGCGCGCAGAACGACGCATCGTCGGCGCCGGTCTCATGCGCGATCTTGCGCACTTTCTTGATCGCGCGCTTGAGGCCCGGCCCATAGGCATTGCCGCGCTCGAAGGAGAGGAGATATTTGGCGTAATCCCATCCTTTGTTTAACTCGCCGATGAGGTTTTCCTTCGGCACCTTCACGTCGGTGTAGAAGACCTGGTTGACCTCCTGCT
>DASXHQ010000173.1:0-56542 GCA_036488415.1 Rhizomicrobium sp. | reverse complement strand
CCACGCTCGAACTCCAGAAGATATTTGGCGTAGGTCCAGCCCTCGTTCTCCTGACCGACGAGATTCTCCTTCGGGACCTTGACGTCGTCGTAGAAGACTTGGTTGATTTCCTGCTCACCGCCCACCGGAAGATCGAGCGTCACAATCGGCTCCACCTTGACGCCTGGCGTCTTCATGTCGACGAGGATGAAGCTGATGCCTTCCTGCGGCTTGGCCTTGGAATCGGTGCGCACGAGATTGAACATCCAATCGGCGAATTGCGCGTGGGTGGTCCAGATCTTCGAGCCGTTGAGAAGGAAGTGATCGCCCTTGTCCTCGCATTTCATCTGCAGCGATGCGAGATCGGAGCCTGAGCCCGGCTCGGAATAGCCCTGGCACCACCAGATTTCAGACGCGAGGATCGGCGGCAGATGCTTTTTCTTCTGCTCCGGCGTGCCGAAGGCCATGATGACGGGACCGACCATCTTCAGACCCATGGGCGACATCACCGGTGTTCCCGCCGCGCTCATTTCAAGCTCGAAGATATATTTCTGCGTAGGCGTCCAGCCGGGGCCGCCATGTTCCTTCGGCCAGTTCGGCGCAGCCCATCCCTTGCGATAAAGCGCACGCTGCCATTTCAGCATTGAGTCCTTGTCGAGATAGCCGTTCTTCGACTGCGCATTCTTCGCGCGCAGATCGTCGTCATAAGCTTGCGCGATGAACGCGCGAACCTCGTCGCGAAAGGCGAGGTCTTCTTTCGAGAAGGACAGATCCATCGGTGCCTCAGATCGCGTCGAAATACTGGATGTCGGGCCGTCCGGCCAGAGTCGGCGCGATCTTCGGTCCTGCCGCCTTGAAATGATCCGACTTTCCGTGGGCTTCGAGCGCGGCCTGATCGGCATAGATTTCCATGACGATGTAAGTGTTCGCATCCGCCCGCGACTTGAAGACCCGATAAAGCTGGTTGCCCGGCTCGTTGGCCTTCACCTGCGCGGCCAGATCGCGGAACACTGCTTCAAATTCCCCGCCCTTGCCGTCCTGCGTTTTGAGCGTTGCGACAACACCGACTGCCATGATTTTCTCCCGTTTTCTTGAATAGCGCCACGCAAAAACTAGAGGGCATGACGGAAAGCTGCAATCCTCCGTTAACGCTGCGTTCACCCCGATTTTCAGCCACCTTTAACTTTGCGCGGTCCAATATTGCACAAGGGAAACGCCAAAGGACCGACCAAACGTGAAGGGGCAGCCTTCATCTGTCTTTGCCGTTACGCGCGAGGAGCAACCCGCTCGCCTTGCGCTCGATGAGCTGCGCATTGCACTCAACAACACACGCCCCAACAAATGGATCATGCCTATCCTCGGCGCGCTCTTGTGCGTGATGTTCTCGCGCTGGGTGAGCGTTCCGATTCTCGCTGCCTGGATGGCGCTAATGATCGCCGGCCTCGTGCCCATGCAACTGATCGGCGCGACATTCCTCAAGCGCGATCCGCCGCCGTCGCAGATGCGCGCATGGCGGCTGCGCTGCGTGATCGGAAACATGGCCTTCATGCTGTGCTGGGCTGCAATGGGACCGATCTTCTGGATTCCGGGCGACAACTTCAATCACATGATGATTGTGCTGGTGCTGGCCTGCACGCTGGCGGGCGATACCGCACTCATGAGCGCAAGCCGGCCGCTCGCCATATCCGGTTCGCTGATCTATGGCGGAATGCTTGTGTTCCTTCCGTTGCTGGAAGGCGGACTCGTTTACAACGCGCTCTCCGCACTGGCATTGTTCTACGCGTTTTACATGTTCAATCTTTCGCGCCAGATCCACGTCACCGTGCGCGACATGCTCTTGCTGCGCTACGACAAGAACGATCTCATCACGGCGCTTGCTGCATCGAAGGCCGAATCGGACCGAGCGCTTGAACGGGCCGAGAACGCAAGCCGCGCGAAGTCGGAATTTCTCGCCAATATGAGCCATGAACTGCGCACACCATTGAACGCCATCATCGGGTTCTCGGAAATGATTCAGTCCGGCGCGTTCGCGGCGAAAACCGGAGAGTATTCCAAGCTGATCGGCGATTCCGGCTATCATCTTCTGGCGCTCATCAATGACATTTTAGACTTGGCCAAGATCGAAGCCGGTCGAATGACACTGCACGAAAGTGAAATCGATCTCGCTGCGCTCATAAAAGACTGCCTGGCTTTGATGGCAAGCCGGGCGCAGGCCGGTTGGATCACGCTTCATCCGGATATGCCTGCCAATTGTCCAAGACTGTTGGCCGATGAGCGCGCGCTGAAGCAGATCCTGCTCAACCTTCTGTCGAACGCTGTGAAATTCACGCCCCGCGATGGGCGGGTAACTGTCGGCGTTTATCGGCAGCTCGACGGTGCACTCGCGATCATGGTCGCGGACGACGGCATGGGCATCGCCGAAAGCGATCAGGGGCGCGTGTTCGAAAGCTTCGGACAAGGGCGGCATGATGTGGCGATGGCCGAAAAAGGCACGGGCCTCGGCCTACCGATCGTGAAGGGCCTCATCGAAGCGCATGGCGGCCACGTGACGCTGCAAAGCACCGCCGGAGAAGGCACCCGCGTGACCATCACCATGCCGGCATCGCGTGTGCTCGGCGCCGAGGTACTGAAAGCTGCCTCCTGATTATTGGCCCTTGAATTCCGGCGCGCGCTTTTCGAAGAACGCCGCCACGGCCTCGCCGTGATCCGCAGTTAGATGCGCGAGCGATTGCATCGCCGCCGACATTTCCATGATTGTATCGAAGCTCACGCCCTGCCCCTCGCGCATGAGCTTCTTGGTCATGCGCAGGACATCGGGTGGCTGGCGGCAGACGCGCTCCGCCAGTGCGCGTGCTTCCGCCATCAACTGATCGGCGGGAACCACTTTCGAGATCAGCCCCCAGGACAGCGCTGTCTGCGCGTCAATCGTGTCGCCAGTGAAGAACAGCTCCGCCGCGCGAGCGTGACCGATGGTGCGCGGCAGGATCCACGCGCCGCCGTCGCCCGGCACCAATCCAACTTTCAAAAACGTGGCGCCGAAGATTGCATTGTCTGCAGCGATCCGCATATCCGCCAGACACGCCACATCGTTTCCCAGCCCGATAGCCGGGCCGTTTACCGCCGCGATGAGCGGCACCTCCACGCTCCAGAGCGCTTTCACCAGCCGGTGAATGCCGTTGCGATAACGCTCACGGATATGCACGCCGGCGCCCGCAAAACTGCCCGAGCGCTCGCGCATGGATTTGAGATTGCCGCCGGCGGAGAACGCCTTGCCCGCGCCGGTCAAAATGGCACATCGCACATCACGGTCCGCATTGATGCGGGCGGCGGCATCCGCGAAGAGTTCGCCATCGCCTTCCTCGCCCAGGGGATTGCGGGCGTCAGGCCGGTTGATCGTGAGTGTGACGATGGGGCCGGACTTTTCGAACAGCAGAGCGGACATGGCTATTTTCCGAATTAAGTTCCCGATGAAGGGTTTAGCACCGACCCGTCACAAATCTAAAGCTTGCTTTAACCGCGCTCTGTCACAGTTTGAGAGCAATTGTCCGGATTCCGGCCAACCAATGCCGACCAGGGCCAGCTCTCAGCGAAGCCTGCCGGACGCGATCAGGAGATCGGCGGCCTCGATGCGTCATGCGCTACGCACCGCGTGGCGGATGATCTTCAATGCGCTCGATCCTACCTCGGAAAACGCCTGGCGCGCGGAGGCGCAACTGCGGCTGCACCGCAATGGCTCGCGTTCCGCCATGCTCGTTATACCAGTGGCGGCATTGTTGATCTCGCTGGCCTTCCGACCGTGGATCGGCTGGAAACTGCGCGTGGGATGGTGGCTGGGCGTGACCTTCGTCTGCCTTGCGACCACCTATTGCAATGGCCGCATCGATCGCATGACGGGGCGCGATCCGGGCACGATCGCGCAGAAATCCAGATACGCGACAGCGCTCTCCGTCATCTTCCTTACCGCTTGGTGCTCGATGAGTGCGGTCTTGTGGCCGGCGCAACCCGTTGGCCAGATGCTTTTGATCCTGATCCTGGCCTGCTCCATGGCCGGCACGATCGTAGTCAGCGCATCGCATCCACCAATCGCCTTCGCAGCGCTCATCATCCACGCGATTTTTTTGATTGGGCCACCGGCATTGGGCGGTGGCGATCTTGACCTGACGCTGGCGCTATTGTCGACAATCTTCACGGTTCTCCTCATCGGCCAGCTTGTCGGAGTGGTATCCGGCATGAATCGGCTTCTTACGCTGGAACATGAACGCGTGGGGCTCGTTCAAAGCCTTCGGGCGGCCAAGCGCGAATCCGATATGGAACGCGGGCGCGCGACGATGGCCGGACGCGCAAAATCGCAATTTCTCTCGCACATGAATCACGAGTTGCGCACACCGATGAATGCGATCCTGGGATTTTCGGAGATCATCCAGGCCAAGTCGTTCGGCGGCGATGTGGAAAAATATGCCGAATATGCCGCGATCATTCATGATTCCGGTGAGCATCTGCTCGCGCTCATCGACGGCATGATCGATCTTGCCAAGATCGACGCCGGGAAGCTCTCGCTGCGCGAGATGGATGTCGATCTGGCGATGCTCATCCTGGAAGCCACAGAAGCCGAAGAAGAACATGCACGGCAGGCTCGCATTATGCTGGCGAGCAAGGTGATGCGCGAGCTTCCGCATGTGTATGGGGACGAGCGCGGCTTCCGCCAGATTGTCGTCAATCTTCTGTCAAATGGCCTTAAATTCACGCAGGCTGGTGGCCGTGTAACCATATTCGCTCGGACAGAGGCAGATGGAGGCCTGATTTTCGGCGTGGAAGACACCGGCGTCGGCATTGCGAGCGAAGACAAGGATCACGTCTTCGAACGCTTTGGCCGCGGCCGTCATGACGTGACGGAGGACCTCAAGGGGGTGGGTCTTGGCCTCGCTGTCGTCAAAGGCTTCGCCGAAGCCCATGACGGTACCGTCGTCCTCGACAGCGAAGTGGGCAGCGGCACGCGCGTAACCGTTTATCTGCCCAGGGACCGCGTTCTTGCGCCGGAAAACCGGCGGCTGGCGGGCTAACCCAGCTCCGCGTAACGCTTCAGGTGGTGATCCACATTGCCGTAGAGCGTGTCGAGCATGGTCAGCCGCTTGAAGTAATGGCCGACATTCAGCTCGTCCGTCATGCCCATGCCGCCATGAATCTGCACAGCCCACTGGCCGAGGAAGCGGCCTGCCTTGCCGATCTGCACTTTCGCGGCGGATGCGGCTTTCTTCCGCTCCACTTCATTCTCGCCAAGTTTCAGGGTGACCATGTAAGTGATCGAGGCCGACTGTTCGGTATTCATGAACATATCCACCATGCGGTGTTGCAGCACCTGGAACTTGCCGATCGGCACGCCGAATTGCTTGCGCGTTTTGGAATATTCGACGGTCGCGTTCAGCAGAACCTTCATCGCGCCGACGGCTTCAGAGGCATGCGCGGCGATGGCTTCGTCCGTCACTTGCTCAATGAGCTTGAGGCCGTCATCGGCCGTGCCAATCAGGGTGGCTGGCGCGTTCTCGAAGGTGACTTCGGAAGCATGTAGCCCGTCGATGGTGGGATAGTCGCGCGTGGCGACGCCTTTGGCTTTCTTGTCCACGACGAAAACGCTGACCCCTTTGGCGTCGCGCTGGCCGCCCGCGGTTCGCGCGGTGACGATCAAAGCATCGGCCCACGGCGCACCGAGCACCACGGCCTTCTGGCCGCTGATGGTGTAACCGCTGCCATCCTTCTTCGCCGTCGTCGTGAGGTCCGCGAAATTGTAGCGACCCTGCGGTTCGGCGAAAGCAAAGGCAATGATGGTTTCGCCGGCGGCGATCTTGTTCAGCCATTCTTCTTTTTGCGCGTCCGTGCTGCCGTGATTGAAGAACCCGCCGCCGACAACGACCGTGGAAACATAAGGCTCGACCACCAACGCCTTGCCGAATTCTTCCATGACGACCATCGTATCGACCGGTCCGCCACCGAGGCCGCCATAGGCTTCCGGTAAGGGCGCGGCCATTAGCCCAAGCTCGGCGAACTGCTTCCAGTCCTTTTGGCTGTAGCCCGGCTCGCAGCGCGAAATCTTCTTGAAGTGTTCGAAGGTGTAATTGTCGGCCAGATATTTCTGAACCGAATTGCGCAGGAGCGTCTGCTCCTCGGTAAACGAGAAATCCATTTTATAGCCCCAGAACCGCTTTTGCGATGATGCCGCGCTGGATTTCGTTCGAGCCCCCGAAGATCGAAACCTTGCGCATGTTGAAATAGTGGCCGGCCTGTCCGGTCGCGTAATCCGGACCCGGCGCATATTCGTTGTCGCCGAAAAAGCGGTCATAGGGATAGGCGTAATAGCCGATCGCTTCGACCGTCAGCTCGGTGATGCGCTGCTGGATTTCCGTACCCTTGATCTTGAGGATCGAGCTTTCCGGCCCCGCCATCTGGCCCTTGGATTCCTGCGCCAGCGTGCGCAGCTCGGTGTATTCCAGCGCGTTCAGCTCTACTTCCGTTTCCGCGATCTTGCGCGAGAAATCGTCGGTGGAGATCAGCGGCTTGCCGTCGATCATTTCGGCGCGGCCGATTTCCTTCAGCCGCTCGATGGCTTTCTTGGAACGCGCCACACCCGCGATGCCGGAGCGTTCATTGACCAGCAGGAACTTGGCGTAGGTCCAACCTTTGTTCTCTTCGCCGACGCGGTTTTCGACCGGCACCTTCACATTGTCGAAGAAGACCTCGTTCACTTCATGCGCGCCATCCAGAACGATGATCGGCTTCACGGTGATGCCGGGCGTCTTCATGTCGATGAGCAGGAAGGTGATGCCCTCCTGCTGCTTGGCATTCGGATCGGTGCGCACGAGGCAGAAGATCCAGTCCGCGAACTGCGCCAGGGTTGTCCAGGTCTTCTGGCCGTTGACGATGTAGTGATCGCCTTCTCGCACCGCTTTGGTCTTCAACGAGGCAAGGTCGGAACCGGCGCCCGGTTCGGAATAACCCTGGCACCACCAATCCTCACCAGAGAGGATGCGCGGCAGAAATTTCTTTTTCTGCTCTTCATTGCCGAAGGTGTAGATGACCGGCGCCACCATGGTGAGGCCGAAGGGCAAAAGCGCCGGCGCTTCGGCGCGCGCGGATTCCTCGTTGTAGATATAACGCTGCGTCACGTTCCAGCCGGTGCCGCCATATTGGACGGGCCAATGCGGCGCGGCCCAGCCCTTCTTGGCGAGGATGCGATGCCAGCCGAGGAAATCCTCCTTGGTCTCGAAATCGCGGCGCGAGGTCTTGCCCAGCTTGGGCAGATTCTCGGCGAGGAAGTCCTGCACTTCCTTGCGGAATTTCTCTTCTTCTGGCGTGAACGTGACGTCCATGACGGTACCCCGACAAATTGTCAGGCCGCATAATAGGGAGGCTCGCGTCGGGAGCAAGCGGGTGCGCTATTTCGCGTCGTGGAAGATAATTCCAAGCGTGTGGCGATGGCCCGATCTGAGGCGACTGACACCATGGCGCATCTTCACGCGATAGATGCCTTTGGTGCCCTGTACCGGCCGGTCGTTGACAGCAAAGACGACCGCGTCCCCCTGCCGTAACGGCACCACTTCGGCCCGGCTTTGCATGCGCGGCCGCTGCTCGGTGAGGACGAATTCGCCGCCCTCGAAATCGCGGCCTGGCTCGGACAGCAGAAACGCCACCTGCAGCGGAAAGACGTGCTGGCCATAAAGATCCTGATGCAGGCAGTTGTAGTCGCCCGCCCCATAGCGAAGGAGCAACGGTGTGGGACGAGTCTGTCCGGCATCGTGGCAACGTTTGAGGAAAGCGGCATGCGTGGGCGGATAGCGCGTCTCGCTTTTGATCGATGCCATCCAGTCGTTCGCAATTTTTGCGAGCGGCGGATAGAGCTCTGCCCGAAGCTCTTTCACCAGCGGCGGCAAAGGATAGGAGAAATATTTGTATTCGCCCCTACCGTAGCCATGCCGCGCCATGACCACGCGGCTGCGGAAATTGGAGTCGTCCTCGTAGACTTCAACAAGCGCGTTGCATTGCGCACGCGACAACATCTTCGGCAGAACGGCAAAGCCCGATTGATTTAGAGCCGATACGATTTCTTCCCAATTCATCCTAACTCCGTCATGGCCGGGCTTGTCCCGGCCATCCATGAACACAGACCTTGGCCTCTGGAAAATGGATGGCCACCACAAGGGCGGCCATGACGATTGTAGAAGAGCTAGAAGAAGACAATCCGTTTCTTGCGCAAACAAAAAACGGAGCACCGGATTTCTCCGATGCTCCGCCTCTTAAACTTGAAAAAAAACTTAGTGTTTCGTCGCGTCGCGGATGGCGTCTTTTGCGCCGCCCACCGCGTTCTGCACCTTGCCGGCGGCCTTGTCCGCCTTGCCTTCAGTTTCCAGTTTGGTGTCGCCGGTGACTTTACCGGCGGCTTCTTTCACTGCGCCTTTTGCCTGATTGGCGGAACCTTCGATGCGATCCTTGTCCATGTTTTTCTCCTTGGAGCTTCATGAACAAAACGCGGCGCAATGAAGGCGGTTCCGGATTATCGCGGTTGCGGCACGATGCGAATATAGGGCTTGGGTTCCTTCCACCCTTGCGGGTACAGCTTCTTCGCATCTTCGTTCGAGACGGAACCGGCGATGATCACATCCTCGCCGGGCTTCCAGTTCGCCGGCGTCGCAACCTTGTATTTGGCGCCGAGCTGCAGCGAATCCAGCACGCGCAACACTTCGTCGAAGTTGCGGCCCACGCTCATTGGATAGACCAGGATGAGCTTGATCTTCTTGTCCGGCCCGATGATGAAGACGTTGCGCACGGTCTGATTGTCCGCGGCCGTACGCTTCGCCGGATCGCCGGAGGCTTCGGCCGGCAACATGCCGTAGAGCTTCGAGACTTTGTAGTCGTCGTCGCCGATCATCGGGTAGTTCGGATAGAAGCCTTGCGTTTCCTCGATGTCCTTCGCCCAGCCCGAATGCTTGTCCACCGGATCGACGGAAAGGCCGATGATCTTCGTGTTGCGCTTGTCGAATTCCGGCTTGAGCTTGGCCATGTAGCCAAGCTCCGTTGTGCATACCGGCGTGAAGTCCTTGGGATGCGAGAACAGCACGGCCCAGTGATCGCCGATCCAGTCGTGGAACTTGATCTTGCCTTCAGTGGTGTTGGCTTCGAAATCGGGGGCGGTATCGCCAATCTTCAGTGTCATCGGAAACTCCATGAAAGGGGCCTCCGATTATCGCGCTGCACAGCAGTTGCGTCTATTCCAACCTCAGCCGTGTGAATTGTCCGCCAGCTTCACGGGCGCCGCGACATAGAGTTGCGGCAACATGCGCTTGAGATTTTCGATCTTCGGCTGATCGTTGATCACGATGTAGGGGTAATCCGGATTCTTGATGAGGAAATCCTGATGGTAACCCTCCGCCGGATAAAAGCCTTTGTAGGCATCCACGCGGGTGACGATCGGCTGCGAGAAGGTGTGCGAAGCCTGAAGCTGCGTGATATAGGCCTTGGCCACGCGTGCCTGATCCGGTGTTACCGTCCAGATGTCACCGCGATATTGCGTGCCGTCATCCGGTCCCTGGCGATTGAGTTCCGTCGGATCGCTGGCGACGGAGAAATAGACGCGCAGCAAATCGGCGTAGCTCACCTGCCTCGGGTCATACTTGATCTGCACGGTTTCGGCGTGGCCGGTGGTGCCAGTGCTGACGGTTTCATATTGCGCGGTATTTGCCGCACCGCCGGCATAACCGGCGACCACCTGCTTGACGCCTTTCACATGCTCGAACACGCCCTGCAGGCCCCAGAAGCAGCCGCCGGACAGGACGGCGGTTTGCACGGCGCTCGCCGGTGCGTCGGCGGTCGTCGATGCGGGCACGGCATGCGGCGTTTCGTCGGCGCTGGCACCGCAGGCGGCGGTGAGCGCGGCAATCGCGGCGGTGGCGAGAAGGGTGCGAAGATTTTTCATCGTTCTGTTTCCTTAGACGGCGACGCGCTTCACGAAGCGCAGCGCGGCGGAGTTCATGCAGTAGCGAAGACCGGTCGGCTTGGGGCCATCGTTGAAGACATGGCCCAAATGCGCATCGCAGCGGGTGCAGGAGATCGCGGTGCGCTGCATCAGGAAGGAGTTGTCGCTGATCTGCTGCACATTCAGCTTGGAGATCGGTTGCCAGAAGCTGGGCCAGCCGGTGCCGGAGTCGAACTTGGTCTTGGAATCGTAAAGCGCCGTGTCGCAGCAGATGCAGCGATACAAGCCGTCGTCCTTTGTCTCGGCATATTTGCCGGTGAAGGGCGCTTCGGTATCGGCATGGCGCGTCACCGAATAGGCGAGCTTCTCGTCATTCTTGAGCTGCGCCTGCCACTGCGCGTCAGTCTTCACGACTTTGGGAACGGTCACGACGCCGGTGCTTTTTCCGGCGGTGTTGAAATTCTCGATCTTGACCGACGCCAGCGCGGCAAGAGCACGCGCGGGATGCAACACGGCAAACGCGCCAGCCACCGCAGCCGCCGAAGATGCGGCAAGAAGAAAGGCGCGGCGGGCGGGTTTGTCAGTCAGGGTTTGTGAACGGGTCATGGTTCCTCCGGGGCGCATCCTGCGGCCTTCACGAAAGCCAATTCGCCCTCCAGCTCCTTATTGTTACGCCGGAAACCGGGATTTGGCTCACTTCCGGGGGATGGCCTCGTGGTGGCGAATGACCTCTGAAACGATGAAATTCAGGAATTTCTCGGCAAAATCCGGGTCCAGCTTGGCCGCCTGGGCTAGGGACCGCAGACGGGCGATCTGCCGGGCCTCTCTCGCCGGATCGGCGGGCGGCAGGCCATGCCCGGCTTTATAGACCCCGACCGCCTGTGTGCATTTGAAGCGCTCCGCCAGAATGTGGATCAGCGCCGCGTCGATATTGTCGATCGAGGCGCGCAGCCGCGCAAGCTCGGGATCGGTCGCGTTGGTGTCGTTGCTGCTCAATGTCCACCATGCGCTTTGATGATCGCCTGAATCTGCGCCTGCGTGAGATGGCTATAGGGATTTCCGCCAGGCCCCGGCGCGGGGCGATCCATCGCGCCCAGCATGTTTATCTTCATGCCGTTGATCATCATGTCGCCGGGCTTCATGTCAGCCGGGCACGGACCGACCCATTTGCCGTCTTGCACGATGTGGCTCTGGCTGTGACCGGCTATGGGTGGCGAAAATTGCGACTGCATGTCCATGTGGTAAACGCCGTCGCCAGAATAGGTCATCGCAACATGATTCTTCTGCTCGCCGCCGTTCATGTGGCAGACGGAATCCACCGTGCGCGTGTTGCCCATCCCGGAGACGTTCATCGACGTGCACTTTGCCTCACGCGATGCCATTCCCAGTTTCATCAGCTTGGCGTCAGTCGCGGCATCAAGGCACATCTTATTGGTGCGCGGCGGGATCTTCATGTTTTCCATCGTGATGGTCACGGTCCATAAGCCGGCGCGGCGAGCCGGAAATTCCATCGAAAGCGCAGACGTGGCGGACGCGCCGAATAGAACAGCGGCGGCGATGGCGAATTGAAGGCGCATGGCGATCCCTCCCGGAGAGCTCGCAACTCTAGCCGAGACGCGGCTGCCACAACAGCCGTCGCTTGTGTCCCGGCGATCCACTAACATGATCCGGAGGGATGAGGGCCGGCACGAATGGGTTATGCGGCAGCGCTGAAGGACTACCAAAAATTTGAATTTCATGACGGCCGCTGGACGCGCGACGTTTACCGCCGCGGCAACGGCCCCGCCGTGATCGTCATGCACGAAATGCCGGGCATGCACCCCACGGTCATACGTTTTGCCGATCGTGTGGCCGCAGCGGGCATGACCGTGTTCCTGCCCGACCTGTTCGGCGTCGCCGGACGGCCGGCAACCCATCCGATGGGCGTGGTTACCATGCTCAAGACCACCTGCATCGCGCGCGAATTCAATGTGTGGGCGAATGACAAATCCAGTCCGATCGTGGACTGGCTGCGCGCGCTGGCGCGCAAGGTCCACGCCGAATGTGGCGGCAAGGGCGTGGGCGCCGTGGGCATGTGCTTCACGGGCGGCTTTGCGCTGGCGATGATGACCGAACCTTCGGTCGTTGCGCCGGTGCTGTCGCAGCCCTCCAACCCGATTTTCGGCAAGGACAAGCAGTTCAAGACCGATGCTTCGCCCGCCGAGATCAAATGCGCCAAGGATCGCATGGAGAAAGAGAACCTTTCCATGATTGGCCTGCGCTTCTATGGCGACAAATTCGTGCCCGATGAACGCTTCGACATGTACAAGCGCGAGTTCGGTTCGAGGTTCGAAGCCATCGAGCTCGATCCCAAAGACGGCGCACCCGGACCCATCCAGGCGCACTCGGTCCTGACCGTCAATCTGAAAGACGCACCGGGCGAGCCCACCAAACTCGCCGAGGAACGGGTTATCCAGTTTTTCAAGGAACGCACGGGCGCGTGAACTGCGCGGGAAGGATTATCGTGAGAAATTTGACAGCATTGGTTTTTGTCGCGGCCGCGTTGACGCTGACCGCCTGCGATCAAGGCCATCCGCCGCCGAAATCGAATTTCGGGGCCAAACCCGCTTTGCCCGCACCCGCGCCGCAAACCTTTCCCACGATGAACGTGAATTCTGTCGAGCCTTGGCCGGCCGGCGCGGCGCCGAAAGCACCGGCGGGTTTCACCGTCACACGCTATGCCGAAAACCTGAAACACCCGCGTTGGATTTATGTTCTGCCGAATGGCGATGTGCTGGTGGCCGAAGCCGCGCCACCCCTTGCCAAACGGGATTCCATCGAAGGCTTCGTCGAGCATTGGCTGGACGAGAAGAACGGCTCCGCGCCGCCCAGCGCGAATGAGATCACCCTGCTGCGCGATACGAATGGGGACGGCAAGCCGGATGTCCGCACGGTGTTCCTGAAGGGCTTGAACCAGAACTTCGGCATGCTGTTGGTGAATGGATATTTCTATGTCGCCAACACCAATGGGGTCGTGCGCTATCCTTACAAAGATGGCGAAACGCAGATCACCGCGCCGGGACAGAAAATCCTCGACCTTCCTGTCGGCCATCACTGGACGCGCAACCTGATCGCAAGTGAAGACAGCGAGAAAATCTATGTAAGCATCGGTTCCGGCAGCAACATCGCGGACAAAGGCATGGCCATCGAAAAGCGCCGTGCGGACATTCTGGAGATCAATCCGGACGGCTCCAGTGAGAAAATTTACGCCTCTGGCCTGCGCAATCCGAACGGCATGGGCTGGGAGCCCGTAACGCACAAGCTCTGGGTCGCTGTGAACGAGCGCGATCAGCTGGGCGACGATCTTGTCCCGGACTACATGACCAACGTGACGCCGGGCGCGTTCTATGGCTGGCCGTGGTCCTATTGGGGTCGGCATGTCGACAGTCGCGTGCAGCCGCAGAACCCGGCGATGGTCGCCAAGGCCATTGCGCCGGACTATGCGCTGGGCGCGCATACCGCCTCCATCGGTCTCACCTTCTACACAGCGTCGATGTTTCCGGCGCATTATCAGGGCGGCGTGTTCGTAGGCGAGCATGGTTCGTGGAACCGCGCACAGCAGACCGGATTCAAGATCGTGTACGTTCCGTTTGCGTATGGAAAGCCGAACGGCTTGCCGGAGGACTTCCTGACTGGCTTCCTGAAAGGCGATGGCAGCAACGCAGCCTATGGCCGCCCCGTCGGCGTGGCTGTCGCCAAGGATGGTGCGCTGCTGGTGGCGGATGATGTGGGCAACATCGTCTGGCGCGTGGCGAAGCAATGATGCCCCCGAAAGTCATCCTGCCGCGTTCTCTCCATGAAATGCAAGGGAGACAGATATGAAACGCAAAGGCTCCGCCGTCTGGACGGGCGATCTTCGGGCCGGCAAGGGCGCGATCTCCACGGAAAGCGGAGCGCTTTCGAATCTTCCCTATAGCTTCAACACCCGCTTCGGCGAGGAGAAGGGAACCAATCCCGAAGAGCTGATCGGCGCGGCGCACTCCTCCTGCTTCTCGATGGCGCTGTCGAACGAGTTATCGAAAGCCGGCATTGTTAATCCGCGCATCGAAACAACGGCGGCGATCGAGCTTAAGCAGCAGGATGGCGGCTTCGCCATCACCGCTTCCCATCTCACCGTGAAGATCACGGCGCAGGGCGCGGACAAGGCGGCGATTCAGACAGCCGCCGAAACCGCGGAAAAGAATTGCCCAGTGTCGAAACTTCTCAAGGCCGACATCTCGATGGATACAACCATCGAGGTCTAGGGCTTCAGCGCATCGACAAGTCCGGAAAGTCTTTCGCACAGGATTTCTGGACGCCCTTGGAGGAGAACTTCGTCGCCACCGCGCGCGATAAGCGCGCGGCGCAGCTCGAGCCGTTCCTTGGGATTGTCGATCAGCCGCACCGCCGCCGCCACATATTCCGCATCGCTTTTGGTCACGAGCCAGTCCGGCAGGCCAATGCGCGCGAACAATCCGCCATCGATATGCTGGTGCACCTGCGGACCCGTCCGGCACACACCGACCAGACCGACCGATGCCATGTCGGCGATGCCATTCATGTTGCCATAGGGAAACGGGTTAAGGAAAAGATCGCAGCTGTTGATGACGGACATATAGCCCGCATAGGGCTGATGGCCATGCACGATTGCGTCGGGCAAATAGCTGTGCACGAAGCGGCGCACCTGCTCGTGCGTCAGCCCGTTGGCGAAGCCCATCAGGAATTCGAAATGCACCGGCGCTTTCGCCGTCTTGGCGATTTCCACGCAGGCTTTTATGAAGCGCGGATTGAGCTTCATCGTCGTCGAAGCAACCGCAATGCGCACGGTTTCGGGTGCCGCGCGCAGTTGCGGCGTCAGGGGCGTCGCGTCGGCGGAACGCACATGAGGCATGGCATCCTTCGGCAACAGCAAGAGTTTTTCGCTATAGGTCGCCGGATCGCCCGCGATATCCTCTTCGATGGCGTAGTAATCGATGAACGGCGACATGCTGCTGGCTCCGTGACCCAGCGCGGTGAGCTGGATCGGCGCCAGGCGCATGTTCGCAAGATAGATCGTCGGCTGGAACATGCCGATGGACGGATAAAAGACGACGGAGGGGTTTCGCTTCATCGCCTCGCTTCGTACCGTTTCCAGCGTGGGGCGCATGTTGCCGCTCAGCGGTATGAACTCGTCGAATACCACACGTCCGACATCGTCGACCTGCTCCGCACCACCCAGCGCCACGACATGAAATTTATCGCGCAGCGCGCGCAGGCTTTTGGAATGGGTGCGATAGATCGAATGCTTGGCCGTGAACCATTCCAGCACGACCATCATCACCGGCTTGCCATTCACGACACCACGCGGAAGCGTCATGTCGAGATCCGGGAAACCTTCTTTCAGCAGTTTCTTCCGAACCAGTTTGTGAAGCGCGCGCTTGATTTCGTGTTTGTCGGGACGATCCGCATAGCTGCAGTTCATGTAGACATCGTGCAGGATGGCGAGCGGCAGCTCATCGAGGTCCTCGACCTCGTCCAGCTTGGGCGGCAGCCAGCCGAGCAGCGCCTCGCGCTTGCTGTGCGCGGCTTCGGTGCCCAGGAAGCGTGGCGCCATGAGCGAGCAGAACAGTGTCGCGGCAAGCCGGCGGTTGTAGGTCCAAAGTGCCTGTACATCCGCGGGAATGTCGGAATCTGGCGAATAGAGAAGGCAGAATTTGACGAAGCTGGGCTCCGTGAGTTCCAGTTCCGCATCCGGCCCGCGTACGTTCATCGAACGCAGCACATGATCGGCGTTGCCGAGCGGGCTGGCGGAGAACAACGTCGTGATCCAACGCTGCCACGAAATCAGCTGATTGAATCCCTGCGGCGTCAGGAAGAATTCGGGATCAGAGAACAGGCTGGACAGCGCGGAGGTGATCCGCGTCAGCAGCGCGACGTTGCGCAGCGCGGGAACGACCGAACCGAGATCGGCCTTGATGCCCTGCAGCGCGCCGTACTGCACCTCCAAGGTGTTCAGCAGCTTGACCAGCTCACGCGCCGCCTGCTCGCGGCTGCGCGAATAACAAAGAAATTCGAACGTCTCGAGCGAAAATGCCGCGTCGTTCTTCGCCATTGTCACTTCGTTTCCTCAGCCCCACGGCAGCCCTATAGCGGATAAAAAAGGGCCTGTCCCGTGGCTCCGGACGCGCGTCGACGTTTAGTGCGTAGCGGTTAACTTGCGCGGCGCGCTTCGCTGCGAACCGGCAACTTCCAGTTCGGCCGCACGAAGTGACAGGTGTAGCCGTTCGGGATGCGCTCAAGGTAATCCTGATGTTCCGGCTCGGCCTCCCAAAAATCGCCCGCAGGTACGACTTCAGTCACAACTTTGCCGGGCCACAGGCTGGAGGCGTCGACATCGGCGATGGTGTCTTCCGCGACGCGCTTCTGCTCCTCGGTCGTGTAAAAGATAGCGGAGCGATAGCTAGTTCCACGATCGTTGCCCTGACGGTTCAGCGTGCTCGGATCGTGAATCTGAAAGAAGAACTCGAGCAACTGACGGTAGCTGATCTTCTCCGGGTCGAACACGATCTCGATTGCCTCGGCATGGGTGCCGTGATTGCGGTAGGTCGCGTTGGGGACGTCGCCGCCCGTATAGCCGACTCGGGTGGAGATCACGCCGGGGTAACGGCGGATCAGATCCTGCATGCCCCAGAAGCAGCCTCCGGCAAGAACTGCGCGTTCGGTCATGGTGATGTGCTCCTTTTTCTGGCGGATGCGGTGGTCACGGCCGCCGCTTTCGGTAGATAATCACTGACACCCATCATATCCAAGGTCCTGCGACCAAAGAGAGACTGAACATGGTGACACGCGGATTTACAGGCCACAAACCGCCGTCGGATGTCGCCAGCCGCATCCCGCCGGGCCAGCATCTGGTGGACGATTTTCCAGTTCTATCGGCCGGCCCAACGCCCTATGTCGGCCTGGAGAAATGGACCTTCACCCTGAAGGTCGGGCCAAAGCCGGTGAAGAGTTGGAACTGGGCCGAGTTCAACGCTTTGCCGCAAACCACGCTGGTGCGCGACATCCATTGCGTGACCACATGGTCAAAGCTCGACACGTCGTGGGAAGGCGTGCTGGTCGATGACATTCTCGCGGCGACCAGTATCACCCCGCCGACCGGCTTCGTCCTCGCGCATTCTTTTGACGGTTATTCCACCAATGTGCCGGTGGAAGATCTGAAAGGCGACAAGGCGATGATTGCGCTGCGCTATGGCGGCAAACCGCTGGAAGCCGATCACGGCGGACCGGCGCGCCTCTTGGTGCCGCATCTTTATTTCTGGAAGTCAGCGAAATGGGTGAACGGTTTGCAATTCACGGAGAAGAACGAGCCGGGCTTCTGGGAGCTTCGCGGCTATCACATCTATGGTGATCCCTGGCGCGAGCAGCGTTTTACGGATGACTGATACAGCGCCGTCAGCGGACGGCCCCTGGCAATCGGCGACGGTCATGGAAATCATCCCGCGCACGCCGCATATCAAAAGCTTCGTGATGAAGCTGTCGCGGCCATTTGCGTTTCTCGCCGGCCAGCATGTCGATCTGCGTCTGACCGCGCCGGATGGTTATTTCGCCATGCGAAGCTATTCCATCGGCTCGGCGCCGGACAATACCGGAACGATCGAACTCGCCATCGAATACATGAAGGACGGTGAAGTTTCGCCCTTCTTCCACGATGTCGTGGTCGTCGGTGATGAGATCGAGCTTCGCGGCCCGCTCGGCGGCTATTTCAACTGGGCGGAGGCCGATGGCGGCCCGCTCTTGCTGGTCGGCGGCGGCTCGGGCGTCGTGCCGCTGATGTCCATGATCCGGCATCGTCAGATGGTCGGGTCGAAGGCTCCGTTCGTCCTGCTACTTTCTGCCAGGCACTGGGACGACGTGCTCTATCGCGACGAACTTCTCGATCTTCACGGTAAAGCCAACGGGTTCACGCTGGCGCTCACTTTGACGCGCGAGCCGCAGCGGGCCGGCGTTGATTACAGCCGGCGCGTCGATACCCCGATGATCATGGAAATGTTGGCACGACTGCCCGAACCACCGAAGCTGGTTTATGTCTGCGGGACCAACGCATTCGTGAATGCGGCGGCTGACGGCGCGGTGGCGTCAGGTGTCGCTGCCTCGATCATCCGCACTGAACGTTACGGCGCTTAGCGAGTTGGGTTATACGTCGGAGTGGCGTCGTCGTTTCTGCGCGTATCAGCCCCCAGCGAATATATGCCGCCAGTACTCAGCCGCGAGCGAAGGGGGCTTCTGCCACGGCATGTTGAAGTGGCGCTTCGACCCGGCTCTTCGATACGAAATCCTTGAGGAAGGTCTTCAGCGCATTGTGATCGACGGGTTTGCGCAGCAAGGGGACATTCCGGAAGCGAGGGTCGATCGTTTCGCGCCCATAGCCTGTTACGAAAGCGAACGGCACGTTTTCGCTCAGGAGAAATTCCGCAACCGGATAAACCATTTCCCCGTTGAGATTGACATCGAGGATGGCGCCATCAAACCCGCCCGAACGCGCTGCCAACAACGCATCCTTGACGGTGCCATAGGGACCCAGTGTCCTGATCCCGTTGTCTTCCAGGACGTCGCGCATCATCAACCCGACCAGCACTTCGTCCTCAACGAGCAGTACGGCATTGCCCGCGGGGCGGGCTCGCTTCTTCGTCTTGCGTGTGGTGTGCGGCTCATCGAGCGGACTTTCCGTTTGCGCGATGGGAATGGTGAAATCGCATCGCAGGCCGGCAGGCTCCCAATAGAAGGCCACGCTGCCGCGCAATTGCCCCTCGACTGTGGAACGTATGACTTTAGCCCCAAATCCCTGTTTCTTTGGCGGCTTAACGCGCGGACCGCCCGCTTCCATCCAGGAAAATCGCAGGCCGTCGGCCATTCGCGACCAGCGAACGGAGAGGCGGCCTTCCTTGATCGAAAGCGAGCCATATTTCGCGGAGTTCGTGGCAAGTTCGTGCAGTACTAGCGCAAGCGATTGCGCGGTTGCGGGCTGCAGCAGGACGGAATCGCCATCCACGGCGATATCATCCCGTCCATAAGGGGCAAGTTCCTCAGTTACCAGCGCGCCCAATTCGGCGCCTTGCCAGCGCGATTCCGAGAGAAGCGTATGCGCATGCGATAGCGATGCGATGCGGCCATCCACTGCCTGCCGGTACTGTTCGATGGTATCGGCACGCGTCAGCCGCAAGATCGATTGCACAAGCGCCAAGGCATTCTTGGCGCGGTGATCCACTTCACGCGCCAGCAAAGCATGGCGATCGTCGGCCGTTTTGCGTTGCGTGATATCCGCGGCGACACCGCTCAGCCGGACGAGGCGGCCGGCACCGTCATAGGATGCAGCCGCCGTCACCGAACACCAGCGCAACTCTCCCTCGGGACGCAGGAATCGCAGCTCAAACTGAAAAGCACCTTTGCCGGCGTGGGCGTCGGCCAGTAGCGCCTCCAGACTTTGCCAATCCTCAGGATCCACAAGCGGACGCACGGTTTCGGCCGACACCCGAAACGTCACAGGATCGACACCGACCATGCGACAGAGCTCTTCATCCCAGTGGAAATTGTCGCTTTCCAGATCCCAATCCCAGGAACCCATGCGCCCGGCGCCCAGCGCCACGCTGCGCCTTTTCTCGCTTTCCAGAAGGCGCGTGGTCGAGGCGGCAAGCTGCGCCGTTCGTTCCGCCACGCGATTCTCCAAGTCCGTATTGAGGCTCTCAAGCTCGCGGGTCTTGCGGTAGAGCTCCGCGAATACCTTCACCTTCGCGCGCAAAATATCCGGCACGACCGGGACTGGCATATAGTCCACCGCACCCATGCGATAGCCGCGCAGGCGATCGTCATCGGCCATGTGGATCGCGGAAACGAATATGATAGCCGTGCGCTCGAAGCGTGGGTGCTCGCGGATCATGGCGGCGAGCTCGAAACCGTCGAGCTCCGGCATGCAGACATCAACCAGAACCACGGCAGCTTCATTCTTGAGCAGATAGGCAAAGGCCTCGCGCGCCGAGGATGCCTTGACGAGGTTTTCGTTCAATTCTCCGAGCATTACCTCATAGCTGATGAGCTTCGCCGGCTGATCGTCCACCAGCAGGATGTTGACCTTGTTATCGAACTCACTCTTGATCATGATTTTAACGGTGCAGCCACATACGCAATGCCGATAGCAATTGTTCGGTATTGACGGGTTTCGCCAGATAGTCAGATGCGCCCGCTTCCAGGCATTTCTCGCGGTCACCTTTCATCGCCTTGGCGGTGAGCGCGATGATGGGCAAGCGGCGATAGGCGGGATTTCGGCGGATCGAACGGGTGGTTTCGTAACCATCCATCTCCGGCATCATGATGTCCATCAGCACGATGGCGATATCGGAATTGGATTCGACCAATTCAACGGCCTCTTTACCGGTTGTCGCGGTAAGGATGCGCATGCCGCGCCGCTCCAGCACGCTGGAGAGTGCGAAGATATTGCGTGCGTCGTCATCCACCAGCAGAGCGGTCCTGCCGACAAGATCTTCGTCCGATGTATTGAGTCGTTCAAGCAACCGCTGCTTGTCCGAAGGAAGATTGGTGGTGATCCGATGCAGAAACAGCGCCGTCTCGTCCAGCAGCCGCTCGGGAGATTCAACACCCTTCACCACGATGCTGCGCGCCATGGTGTGAAGCTGTGCGTCTTCTTCCGCGGAAAGCTCGCGCCCGGTGAACACAATCACTGGAACGTCCCGCAGTTCGGGATTGCGGCTCATGCTCTGCAACACGTCGAAGCCCGACATGTCCGGAAGCTTCAGGTCCAGCACGACGCAATCGCAAGCGCCTTCCGCCATGATCGAAAGCGCCTCCGAGCCTGTCGATGCCGGAACGATCTCGATATCGTCATGGTTGAGAAGCTCGGTGACACTCATGCGTTCCGCGTCGTTGTCTTCCACCAGCAGCAAACGTTTCTTGCGCGGCGCCGCGTATTGGCGAATGCGCGCGATGGCATCTGACAGGCCATCGCTGGTCGATGGCTTGGTGACGAAAGAGAACGCGCCGCGCGCCAAACCATGCTGGCGATCCTCATCCAGCGTAACGATCTGCACTGGAATGTGCCGCGTGAGCGGGTTCTGCTTGAGTTGGCTGAGGACGGTCCAGCCCAGCATATCGGGCAGGAACACGTCCAGCGACACCGCCGTGGGCTGGAACTGCTTTGCGAGTTCCAACGCGTCCCGGCCGCGCATCGCCAGCAGAACCTTGAATCCGTTCTGGCGCGCAAGATCCATCATGATACGCGCATAGTGCGGATCGTCTTCGACGATCAGCAATATGGGATCGCCAGGCTGAATCGCGGCGCGGTCGTCCGGTATCTGTTCGAGGGTGCGATCTACCGTGGCTGTGATGTGTTCGCCACTCCGCCCCTGCGCGAATGACCGATCCACCACGCTCACGCGGGCCGGATTGGTCGGCCCGGCATAGCGCAGCGGCAGATAGATCGTAAACGTGCTGCCCTCACCAGGCGTGCTCCGCAATTGGATCTCGCCACCCAGAAGGTTCGCCAGTTCGCGCGAGATCGCCAGTCCAAGGCCTGTGCCGCCATATTTGCGGCTGGTCGAAGCGTCGGCCTGCTGGAAAGCCTCGAAGATTATGCGTTGTTTCTCCACCGGAATGCCGATGCCGGTATCGGAAACCTGGAAGGCCACGACGGTTGGGGTTTGGCCAAGCACGGCGTGTCCCGGGCTCCATCCGGCCTCGACGACAGACACGCTGAAGCGCACATTGCCCTGTTCGGTGAACTTGAAGGCGTTCGACAGAAGGTTCTTCAACACCTGCTGCAAGCGCTTGACGTCAGTTGTCATGCTCTGATCGACCTTGGGATCGATTAGCACATCGAACTGGAGCTGGCGCGTTTCGGCCTCGTGACGGAACGGACGGGCGACAGCGTCGACGAGACTGTTCACGAACACTTCCTCGGCCTCCACCGTCACCGTACCGGACTCGATCTTCGACAGATCGAGAATGTCGCTGATGAGATTGAGAAGATCGGTTCCGGCGCCATGGATCGTGCGCGCGAATTCGACCTGCTTGGCCGCGAGATTGCCGTCGGGATTGTCCGCGAGCTGCTGACCCAGGATAAGAATGCTGTTCAGCGGCGTGCGAAGCTCGTGACTCATATTGGCGAGGAATTCGGACTTGTACTTCGAGGTCAGCGCGAGTTCGGATGCCTTTTCCTCCAGGGCGCGACGGGCGCGTTCGATTTCCTGGTTCTTCGCCTCCACCTCGACATTGCGTTCGGCCAACTGCTGCGCTTTTTGCTCCAGCTGGTCGTTCGTCTGTTGCAGTTCGCGCTGCTGCGTCTGAAGTTCGCCGGCAAGCTGCTGGGATTGTTTCAGCAACCCCTCGGTTTGCATGGTCGCTTCGATCGAGTTCAGGACGATGCCGAGCCCCGCAGTGAGTTGCTCTAGGAACGCGATCTGCAGCTCGGTGAATTCGGAAATCGAGGCCAGTTCGATAACGGCCTTCACCTTGTTCTCGAACAGAACGGGCAGCACGATGATGTTGCGCGGCGTTACCTTGAACAAAGCGGAGCCAATCGGCGCCGAGCGCTTGGGCAGGCCCTCGATCAGCATGCGCTTCTTGTCCACCGCGCATTGACCGATCAGACCTTCGCCCAACCCGATACGCACGGGATGCTTCTGCACGGCGTCATTGGCATAACCTGCCAGGAAGAACAGGGATGTGGCCTCGTCTTCCTTCACCTGATAGATCACACCCTGCTGCGCGTTCACGAGCGGCGTCAGCTCGGCGAGCAGCATGCGTCCCACGGCCGACAGATCGCGTTGGCCTTGCAACATACCGGTGAACTTCGCGAGGTTGGTTTTCAGCCAGTCCTGCTCGGTGTTCTGATCGGTCGTGATGCGCAGGTTGCTGATCATAGTATTGATGTTGTCTTTAAGCTCCGCCACTTCGCCGCGCGCATTGACCTGAATGGATCGCGTCAGGTCGCCTTTGGTCACGGCGGTGGCGACTTCGGCGATGGCGCGCACCTGTGTGGTGAGGTTGGCAGCCAAAAGGTTCACGTTGCCGGTCAAATCTTTCCAGGTACCCGCGGTGCCCGGCACGTTCGCCTGCCCGCCAAGACGGCCTTCCACGCCCACCTCGCGCGCAACCGTCGTCACCTGATCGGCGAACGTCGCCAACGTTCCGGTCATGTTGTTGATGGTTTCGGCCAGCGCGGCCACTTCGCCTTTGGATTTGACGGTAAGGTTCTGCGTCAGATCGCCGTTGGCCACCGCGGTCACAACCTTCACGATACCGCGCACCTGTTCGGTGAGGTTCGCGGCCATCACGTTCACGGTGTCGGTAAGATCCTTCCAGGTGCCGGCCACGCCCGGCACCGCGGCCTGGCCGCCGAGGCGACCCTCGGTGCCCACCTCGCGCGCCACGCGTGTCACTTCCGAGGCGAAGGCGTTCAACTGATCAACCATGGTGTTGATGGTGTTCTTCAATTCGAGAATTTCGCCTTTCACATCGACGGTGATCTTGCGCGAAAGATCACCGCGCGCCACCGCCGTCGTCACTTCCGCGATATTGCGCACCTGAGTGGTCAGATTCGCGGCCAAGAGGTTCACGTTGTCTGTCAGGTCTTTCCATGTTCCGGCAACGCCCGGCACCACGGCCTGGCCGCCAAGGCGACCTTCCGTGCCCACTTCGCGCGCCACGCGCGTCACCTCGCCCGCGAAGCGGTTGAGCTGATCCACCATCGTGTTCAGCGTTTCCTTCAAGAGCAGAATCTCGCCGCGCACGTCCACGGTGATCTTTTTGGAAAGATCGCCGCCCGCAATGGCCGTCGCCACGTCGGCGATGTTTCGCACCTGTGCGGTGAGGTTGGACGCCATGAAGTTCACATTGTCGGTCAGGTCCTTCCAAGTGCCGGCAACGCCTGGGACCTGGGCCTGTCCGCCCAGCTTGCCTTCAGTACCCACTTCGCGCGCGACACGCGTCACTTCCGAAGCGAAAGAGTTCAGCTGATCCACCATCGTATTGATGGTTTCCTTCAGCTGGAGAATTTCGCCCTTCACGTCCACGGTGATCTTGCGGCTTAAATCGCCGCGTGCCACCGCCGTCGTCACCTCGGCGATGTTCCGCACCTGTCCGGTGAGGTTCGACGCCATGGAGTTCACGGAGTCGGTCAAGTCCTTCCATGTGCCGGCGACGCCGCGCACCACGGCCTGTCCACCGAGCTTGCCTTCGGTGCCCACCTCGCGCGCCACACGTGTCACTTCCGACGCGAAGGCATTGAGCTGATCGACGGTCATGTTGAGTGTTTCTTTGAGATTCAGAATCTCGCCCTTCACGTCCACCGTGATCTTTTGCGAGAGGTCGCCGCCCGCAATGGCCGTCGCCACGTCGGCGATGTTTCGCACCTGTGCGGTGAGGTTGGACGCCATGAAGTTCACATTGTCGGTCAGGTCCTTCCAAGTACCGGCCACGCCCGGCACCGCAGCCTGACCGCCGAGTTTTCCTTCTGTGCCCACTTCGCGGGCCACACGCGTCACTTCCGAAGCAAAGGAGTTGAGCTGATCAACCATCGTGTTGATGGTTTCCTTCAGCTGGAGAATTTCGCCGGAGACATTCACGGTGATCTTCTTGGACAGATCGCCGGTGGCGATGGCGGTCGACACCTCGGCGATGTTTCGCACCTGCGCCGTGAGGTTCGACGCCATGAAGTTCACGTTGTCGGTCAGATCCTTCCAGGTGCCGGCCACACCCGGCACCGCCGCTTGACCGCCGAGTTTTCCTTCGGTGCCAACTTCGCGGGCCACACGCGTCACTTCCGAAGCAAAGGAGTTGAGCTGATCGACCATCGTGTTGATGGTGTTCTTCAGTTCGAGGATTTCGCCGCGCACGTCCACGGTGATCTTGCGGCTCAAATCGCCGCGCGCCACGGCGGTCGTCACATTGGCGATGTTGCGCACCTGATCGGTGAGGTTGCCGCACATCGCGTTGACGGAGTCGGTAAGGTCTTTCCACGTTCCGGCGACGCCCGGCACCAGCGCCTGGCCGCCGAGCTTGCCGTCGGTGCCAACTTCGCGTGCCACGCGCGTCACCTCCGACGCGAAGGAGCGCAGCTGGTCCACCATCGTGTTGATGGCTTCCTTCTGCTGCAGAATCTCGCCGCGCACGTCCACGGTGATCTTCTTGGAAAGATCGCCGTTCGCCACAGCAATGGTCACTTCGGCGATATTTCGCACCTGCGCGGTCAGGTTCGACGCCATCTGGTTGACGCTTTCGGTCAACTCCTTCCAGACGCCGGTCACTTCGCGCACTTTCGCTTGGCCGCCAAGCTTTCCTTCGGTGCCGACTTCGCGGGCCACGCGCGTCACTTCCGAAGTGAACACGCTCAATTGTTTGAGCATTGTGTTCACGATGTTGGCGGAACGCAGGAATTCGCCCTTCAGCGGACGTCCATCGACATCCAGGCGGACAGTTTGCAGCAGATTGCCCTGCGCCACCGCTTCGATGGCGCGCGTTACCTCCGTCGTCGGCCACAGAAGATCGTCAATGAGTCCGTTAATGGAGCCTTCCATCTCGCCCCAGGCGCCGCTCGGCTGATCGAGCTTCACGCGTTGACGGATTTGTCCGTCGCGGCCCACGGCCTGGCCCACAAGCTGGAGTTGCTGCGCCATGCGCTCGTTGGCGGATGCTATGTCGTTGAAGAAGTCGGCGATCTTGCCCATGGGCCCGAAAGACTGGCTCCCCATGCGGACCGAAAAGTCGCCTGCCCGCAGGCGTTGCATCGCAGCGAGCAGCTCGCGGTGATCGCCGTCATCGTGGCCATTGGCAGTGCTGCGGATGTCTGCCGGTGGGGGCATCTTCTTCCGCCGCGAGATTTCGGTTTTTTCAAGGATTTTCATGCCTTAAGCCCCAAAAAGGTCCTGCCGCTGCGGCTTCGAACTCACGTCTCGTGAAGTCAACCGCAAGTTCAAGATGCCCCGTTCCGTCTCAACGACAGACACAATCCAACGGAGGGCAAACGAGCTAGCACGCTTATTTGTTCCCTAAGCTGAGAGCTTTGAAATCTAAAAAAACAAGGCCGCGCGGGCTTTGATTAAAAAGATGAGCATTAACGCGCATGCACACGGGGCTGTCGGCTCGGTCATCACGGCAATTCGGATGCGTCAGGGCAGATCCGTTAGGCGAGCTCACAGAAATCGACCGATCGGTTAGGTCGCCTAGCTTGACCGGCCGCAAAACAGCCCAGGACGATGGCTAGAAACTTAAAGTGGATACACCGAGAGGATTTGGTATGTTCGAAATTGTTGGCCTCGCAAATAGGTGTGCGGATACCAACGCGACGCCGCGCCGCTGATCGCAAAAAAACTCATAACGCGTCCTCCCTTGGCGCGATCATCACGCCGTGATTTGCTGACGCATCGGGGAAAAATCCATGCGACTGAGCGTTGGCCCGTTGATTGCGGTCTTGCTGGGGACGGGCATGGCGGTAGCGCAGCCTTCGGCCCCTTGGATGGACACATCGCTCACGCCCGATCAGCGCGCTGATCTTGTCCTTGGCCAGATGACGCAAGCCGAAGAGTTGCAGCTCGTGCGCGGATATTTCGGCGCCGATATCGCGTTTTCCTTTGCCCGGCCCGTGCCGCCCGAATATCGCGACGTTCTTCCCGGGACGGCGGGCTTCGTTCCCGGTATTGCGCGACTCGGCATTCCCGACCTGATCGAGACGGACGCGGGCGAAGGCATTGCCAACAATCTTTTGATGCGGCCAACCGACCGCGCCACGGCCTTGCCTTCGAGCATGGCCGACGCCGCGACGTGGCACCCTGATCTCGTCGCGGAAGCGGGCTCGGTCATAGGCGCGGAAGCGCGCGATCGCGGCTTCAATGTCGTTCTTGCGGGCGGGCTCAATCTGATGCGTGATCCGCGCGGCGGCCGCACCTTTGAATACGCCGGTGAAGATCCCTTGCTCGCAGGCACCATCGCGGGGGCCATAGTGCGCGGCATCGAAAGCCAGCATGTGATTTCGACGCTGAAGCACTTCGCCTTCAACGATCAGGAAACGACGCGCTTCACGATCAACGCCAAGATCGACGAAGCCGCCGCCCGCGAGACAGACTTGCTGGCCTTCGAGATCGCCATCGAACAGGGCCATCCCGGCGCCATCATGTGCGCCTATAATCGGTATGAAGGCCTCTATGCCTGCGAGAACAAATTTCTTCTCACCGACGTTTTGAAGACCGACTGGACTTATCCCGGTTGGGTATTGTCCGACTGGGGCGGGGTGCACAGTACCGTTGCATCAGTGAACGCGGGGCTTGATCAGGAATCCGCCGCGCGCTTCGACGGCCGCGATTTCTTCGCAGACCCACTGAAGCAAGCTTTGGATAGCGGTGAGGTCACACAGGCGCGGCTACACGACATGGTGCACAGAATCCTGCGCGAGATGTTCGCGAAGGGCGTGATGGATAATCCGCCGGTCAAGCGCGCATCCGCATTGGCCGCGAACCAACTCGTGGCCGAACGCACGGCGGAAGAATCCGTCGTTCTTCTCAAGAACCAGAACAATATCCTGCCGCTTGCGAAATCCGTGCGCCGTATTGCAGTTATCGGCTCGCACGCCGATTTGGGCATGCTTTCCGGCGCAGGCTCCTCGCAGGTGCTTCCGATAGGTCACAATACGGCGAACGCCGTGCCTGTGAGTGGCGCGTTCGTGCTCGACAAAAGCGGGCGCATCGTTTCGCCGGGCCTTCAGATCTATGACCCGCCCTCGCCGCTTTGGGCCATCCAAAAGGAAGTCCCGCATACCCGACTGCGATACGACGCGGGGGGCGACATTGCGCAGGCTGAGGCGCTGGCGCGCGACTCCGACGTTGCCATCGTGTTTGCGCATCAATGGATGAGCGAAGGATGGGATGTGCACGATCTTTCGTTACCGGACAATCAGGACGCGCTCATCACCGCCGTCGCGTCCGCCAATCCGCGAACCATCGTCGTACTGCAGACCGGCGGTCCTGTGCTCATGCCTTGGCTCGATCGCGTACCGGCCGTGCTCGAAGCATGGTTTTCCGGCAGCGGCGGAGCCGAAGCGGTGGCGGACATAATTTTCGGCGACACAAATCCGTCGGGCCGGCTGCCGGTGACTTTCCCAGCAAGCGAAACTCAACTCCCGCATCCGAAACTGCAAGGCGGTGGTGACTTTGATTACTTCGAAGGGGCCGATGTCGGTTACAAATGGTTCGCGGCCAAAGCGCTCGAACCTCTTTTTCCGTTCGGCTTCGGACTTTCCTACACGCATTTCACGCTATCCGGCCTTCAGGCCGAAGGCGGCAATACGATTTCGGCCAAGGTCACGGTCAGCAACGACGGCCCGATAACTGGAAAACAAACGGTGGAACTCTACGTAACGCCGCCGCAAGGCCCACAATGTCTCGTCGGCTGGACAAAGATCGATCTCAAGCCGGGTGAAATGCAGACCGTCACGATCACAGCCGATCCGCGCCTTCTGGCGCATTTTGATACCACGGCGCATCTCTGGCGCATCGCGACTGGCGACTATCTCGTTTCGGCTGGATCGTCTTCGGCTACTCTTCCGCTTCAGGCGCACGTCGCACTGATGGCGAGCGAACTCCGTCCCTGATCAAGTGGTTTCAATAACCGGTTATCGGGGGACCCATTCGCTGCCGACCTTCGCATAGCTCCGTTCGGACTCATGTTGCCCCTTGGTTGTCCGTGCGAAGAAACTCGATTTTCAAGACCTTAGAGCCAGGCAACGCTTTCGGCTTGAGTCGCGTTTACAAGCCAAATGACCAAAGGCGCGATCATAGCCTGCCCGAATTGCGATGCGCGCAACCGCGTGCCGCGGGAACGCAACGCAGCGGAGGGAAAGTGCGGTCAGTGCGGCAGTCCGCTTTTTACCGGCAAGCCGCTCACGCTCACCCAGGCCCGTTTCGATGCGCATGCGGCCAAGAGCGATCTGCCGTTGCTGATCTATTTCTGGGCTCCCTGGTGCGGCCCTTGCCGCACAATGGCGCCCACCTTCGAGGCGGCCGCCCGCGAATTCGAACCGCACGTTCGATTGGGAAAAGTCGATACGGACGCCGAACAGTCTTTGGCAGCCCGTTACGGCATCCGATCCGTCCCCGACGCTCATTTTGTTCAAACGCGGTAAAGAAGCGGCTCGTATCAGCGGCGCGTTGCCCGCCGCTGAATTGCGCCGCTGGATAAGTCAGTCTCTACCAATGGCCGGTAACCGATTTCCGCACCCAAGCCGGGCATTGCCTGTTTTCGATTTTAGAACTAGCTCAGGCCTATGAGCGGCACATCTCACCGTTTTTCCGTTGCACCGATGATGGACTGTGCGGACTTATCTTTATTTTCAATAGCTTAGCGACCCTCCATCACACGACTATCACGCAGAGCGTTCGCATTCTCTTTCGTGTCCGTTCTTTTTCGGATGTACCCGGCGATGCGATGTCTTAGACGTTGCCTCTCAAAACCTCTTCGCCAACGTAATGCCGAAAGTGCGGGGCTGCACAATCAGTACCTCGTACATGGCCGATTTTGCGGGGTTAAACGACGCGCAAGGGATCGCCGTGCAGAGCGGCGAGGTCGACATATAGAGTTGCGCGCGGTCGTCCCAAAGGTTGTTCACGAACAGCGTGACATCGACATCGCTTGGCAGGTTGACCCCGAACCTGAGATTTCCGATCGCATAAGGAGCCATATTCACGCCTTCATCCGTCGTAGCATAGCCGGCCGGGCGCGAGCTTTCGTAACGAACGTCGAAGTGGACGAAGCCGGTGATCGTGTCTGTCAGAGGATGAACATAGTCCACCGCAGCGGTACCGCTCAGCTTTGGAATCGTTGCGATGCGCTCGCCCTTGCTGATGTTGATTTGGGGGTTGGCGGTTGCGTAATGCGAATCCGTATAGGCGCCCGAAAGCGTGAATTGCCAGCGATCGCTGGGCCTCGCCTGCAGCTCAAGTTCTGCGCCGCGCGACGTCGCGTTACCCACATTTCCGAGAAATGGAATATTCGGAAACGAAGGTGTCTGCGAGACGACTTGGATGTCTCTCCAGTCGATATAATAAATCGCGCCGTTGGCGATAAGTCTGTTATCGAACCATGATGTCTTCGCGCCGAGTTCATAATCCCACAGATGATCCGGCTTCATCTCGTCGGGAACGCCCAGCGCGGACGGGAGTTCGGAGTTCGGGCTACCTGGCCGGAATCCCTTTGCGACCTCTCCGTAGAAGAGCATTTGTTCGTTCGGCGTGAAGCTCAACTCGAATTTCGGCGATAAGTCCGTGCTGGTTTTGCTGCGCGGCGGCGGCGCGAAGGCCATCGCAGGATCGAGAACGCCAACGGCCGCGCCGTAGACGTCGCTATAATAGTTCGTCGGCACATAGGTGTAGCGGACGCCAGAAGTGAAATGCCATTCCTTGTTGAAGTCATATGTGCCTTCGCCAAAGACGGCATAAGTCGAACGTCGCGTCTGGGTGTAGTAGTCCAGTGGCACGATGCCAAATGAGCCAACGAGGCTGGCCGGGTCGAAACGATCGACACGGTGAACGATCAGATTGTCGTGCTGGAAGTAGGCGCCCAGGATCCATTTGAACGGCGTTGTCTCCGTCGACACCAAGCGGACTTCCTCGACATAGGTCTCCGCCGCGTCCGGCAAGGAACTGCGATAGCGGGGATCCGTGACGGGCGGCAGGCCGAGAGCCGTATTCAATTCCACCCCAAGGCTCAACGTGTCGTCTGTCACCGCGTTGGTCGTATTCCGGAAGAAGGTGGATGACGAGACGAGCGTCGCCCATGGCATTTCGTAGTTGATGGCAAGGTTGACGATCGCGGTGGTCGCGGTACCGCGCTGCGGGTAGTAAACATTCTGTGTCAGATCACCGTAAACCGGCTTCTTGGTGCCTGGCGTAAGATCCACCATCGTCTGATTGTCATAGATGTCGTGCTGATAGATGCCGGTCAGCGTGATATCCAGCTCGCTATTGGGCTGCCACCGCAATGCCATGCGGCCGCCGTAGGCGCTGTTGCCGTTCACATTCTTCTGGCCTTGAACGGGATCATCGATATAGCCGTTCTGGTTGCGATACATTCCGACCGCGCGAAACGCGAGATCATCGCTCAATGGAATATTGACCATGCCGTTTACGTCGGTGCCGAGGGCGCCGCGGGTGTCAGCGGCCGTCAACTCGACGGATGAGGAGAAGGCGGCCGGATCCGGCTGGTTTGTGATAATGCGGATCGCGCCGCCCATGGCGCCAGCGCCATAAAGCGTGCCCTGCGGACCGCGGAGGACTTCAACGCGGTTGACGTCATAGAGGTCGAGATCGGTGCCGCCGGATGTGAAGTTCGACGAAAGCGGCACGTCGTCCAGATAGAAGCCTGTCGAAGCGGTTTGCGCTTCAAAGAACGAGCCGGACGTAATGCCGCGCATCACGACTTTGTCCTGCGTGCTGCCATTGCTGGTGAAGGAAACGCTCGGCGCCGACAGCGCGAAATCTTCAAACTTTTTGGCGCCCATATTGGCGAGCGCTTGGCCGGTAAGGGCCGTAACAGCGAGGGGAACATCCTGAACGGATTCCGAACGCTTTTCTGCAGTTACGACGACGGTTTCAATGCCTTCGTCCGCCAAAGCCGGAAGCGCGATGGCGCTAAGAAAGCTCGCGCCCATGAGCGCGATCGATAGCCGACTACTGTTTGAACGCATATTTCCCCCTTGCGGCCGGTCTAGCGCCAGCAACTGAATGATACTAAGAATATCACTATGTTTCTGTCAAGTAACATCACAATTCTTTTGGTAACTTGCGGCTTGTTTCGAGGAGTTTCGCCGTGGTAACAGATGTTACCAACGAGGGTTTTAGGCATGGCACGGCGCGCGCTTTCACCTTGGCAACGCAAGCAAGAGGATATGGCCAGTGTACGAGAGGAAAAACGCCTGGCCGTGCTTAAGGCTGGCGCCGAAGAATTCCGCGACAAGGGATTCGAGAAAACCTCTCTGGACGATATCGCGCGCAAGCTGGGCGTAACAAAGCCGACGCTTTACTATTACATCTCGGACAAACAGGACATCGTTTACGCCTGCGGATTGCTGGCGAACGAGGAGCTGGTGGCCGTCGCCAAGAGCCATCAGGACGAAAAGTCCGGACTTGCAGCGTTGACGAAGTTTTTCCGCCGATATGTTGAAATCATCGCGGGCGATTTCGGCTATTGCCTCGCGATGATCGATGAAAATCTTTTGAATGCCGACAGGGCGAAAGGCATGCGCCAACGCAAGCGCGAGTTGAACGCGATCGTTCGCTCGATGCTGGACGAAGGCGTGAAAGACGGCTCCATCGCGCCATGCGACACCAAGCTCGTCAGCTACGCGCTGTTCGGGGCGTTCAATTGGATAGCGCGATGGCACAAGGGCTCGGCGGCCGACACCGACCGCATCGCGAAAGTGTTCACGTCACTCTTTGTCGACGGCATAGCGCGCAGAGATCGTTAGCGGCGCGGACGCAATCCATCCACGATGATTTCCAGAAAATCGTCCGCGATTTGCGCGGGCCGACGGCCCTCTTCTTTGTACCATCGCGGAACGCCGTTGAAGAGTGCGAACAGCGCGCGGCTCACATCGCCCGGTTCACAGCGGCGGATCGACCCGTCCTTCACACCCTTCTTCACCATAGCGGTGATCGCGCGCGCCAGATTCACCTGCGCCTTGCGGGCTTCTTCGCGTTCGACGTCGCCCATCTCGCTGAGATCGGTCAGCACGAAGCAGCGGCCAAAATCGTCACAGACGATCTCGGCATAGCGGCGGAAGAAATAGCGCAACTGCTCCAGCCCCAACGAAGCGTTCTGCGCTGTCTTCATGGCGCTGGCCAGTTGCTCATAGGCGATGCTGGCGCACTCGCCCAGCAGCTTGTCCTTGCTGTCGGCATAATAATAAAGCGCGGGCCGGGTGATGTTCAGCTCGCGCGCAACATCATCAAGCGTGGCATGGCGGAAACCCAACTGACTGAACACACGGGCTGCGACGCGCAAAATCTCGTCGCGGCGACGGGCAAAGTCGCGTTTCTTGGGCTTCAGCAATGCGCCGCCTTGGGACATATCCGTTCCGAAAACGTCAAATATTTATGCCGCCGCCAACCAGCAGAATCTGCCCGCTAACGTAATTGCTTTCTGGAATGCAGAACAGGTAAATACCGCCTGCCGCTTCTTCCGCCGATCCCGCGCGGCCGACGGGGATCATGCTGGACATGGCGTTGCGCACGGCCGCGGGAATGCCCGCCTGCACCGTCTGGCCTTCGATGGAGATTTTCGAATCCGGATCGTCGGTAGATTTGGTGAGCCTTGTCTCGATAACACCGAAAGCCACGCAATTCACGCAGACCTTGTAGCGGCCCCATTCCTTCGACATCGTTTTCGTCATGCCGACCAGCGCGGATTTCGCCGAGGAATAATTGATCTGTCCGGCGTTCCCGTTCGTTCCTGCCATCGACGAGACGTTCACCACCTTGCGGAATACCTCGCGGCCTTCGGCGGCTTCCTTCTTGTTGAACATCCGGACAGGCTCGGCAGCAGCGCGCAAGATACGGAACGGAGCCATGACATGTACATCCAGCATCGCCTGGAACTGCTGATCGCTCATCTTCTGGATGACGCTATCTAGCGTGTAGCCCGCGTTATTCACGATGATGTCCAGGCCGTTGAACGAATTCAGCGCCGTCTGAACGAAACGATCGCCGAAATCTAGCGCCGTCACGTTCCCAACGCAGGCAATCGCCTTCCCGCCCGCCGTTTCGATTTCTTTGACAACCTGCGCGGCCGGCTCTTCGTCCAGATCGTTCACGACGATGCTGGCGCCCTCCGATGCGAGCTTGAGCGCCAGCGCACGGCCAATGCCGCGTCCGGATCCGGAAATAATCGCAACTTTTCCATCGAGTTTACCCATGTTCTTTTTCCTTGGATTTTTCAAATCGCAACGACAGCTTCGCCATCGAGCGTGGACACGCCGTCTTGCGTCGATACGGAGAGCTTCAGTCGCGCGCGCTGCTCGCCACCTTCTTCGAACACCTCCGTCACTTCACCACGGCAGGTGACCGTTGCGTGAAGCGGTGTGATTGCGAGGAAGCGCACGTTCCAGTAGCGCAGGCGATCCTGCGGCATCCAGTTCGTCAGCAGTTGGCCCATATAGGCCATGGACAACATGCCATGTGCGAAAACGTCTGGCAGGCCTGCTTCTTTCACGTAATCGCTGTCGATGTGAAGTCGAACGTAATCGTTGGAGGCACCGGCGAACAACGCCAACGTCGTGCGGCTGATCCCGCCCTGCACGTGGTCGGGCAGCGTGTCACCCACGGCAACGGATTTTGAAATCGCGGCCATATCACGCCTGCATGTTGCGCACGACGGTCACGGTCCGCATCTGAATGCAGAGAGCTCCGTGCTGGTTTTTGACATCGGTGTCCTGCACAACGAACTCGAGAGCGCCATTGCGCTTTTCGTAGATGTCACGGATCGTCGAAATGAGCGTTGCCGTATCACCGGCGTAAAGCATCTGGTGATAGGTGAAGGATTGTTCGCCATGGAGAATGCCGCGAAGGTCCGGAATGATGTCGAACAGATTTCCGTTTTTCGGCGGCGCGCCGAGGCCGAGGGAGAATGCAAAGGTCGGCGGCATAGGGATTGCCGGATGCCCCGCCGCCCGCGCCGCATCGTCGTCGAAATAGATCGGATCGGTCTGGCCCGTGGCTTTGGCGAAAAACTTCAACTGCCCTTTCTCGATATCGATCATTCGAGCTTCGGACACCGTTCCGATATGCGACTTGTCGATCACCCGAGCGCTCTGTCAAACCGTGGCGTACATGGTGACGACGCAGGCGCCACCCAGTCCAAGATTGTGCTGCAGCGCGAGACGCGCGCCTTCCACCTGGCGCTTATCGGCCGTGCCGCGCAATTGCCAAATCAGCTCCGTGCATTGCGCAAGGCCCGTCGCGCCCAGCGGGTGGCCTTTAGACAGCAAACCACCGGAAGGGTTTGTGACCACGCGGCCACCATAGGTGTTCTGACCGTCGCGAATGAACGTTTCCGCCGTGCCCTCGGGCGTCAAACGCAGCGCTTCATAGGTGAGAAGCTCGTTCGCCGTGAAACAGTCGTGCAATTCAACGACCGGAACATCCTGTGGATCCACCCCGGACTTTTCATAAACTGCATCCGCAGCTTTGCGGGCCATGTCGTAGCCGATGATTTTGCTCATGCTATGGCTTTCGAAGGTGGAGGCGTAGTCCGTGGTCATCGCCTGCGCGAGAATCTCGACATTCGCCGCCAAACCTTTGCGCTTCGCATAGCTTTCGGACACGACGACCGCGGCCGCTGCGCCGCATGTCGGCGGACAGCACTGCAAGCGGGTTAGCTCCGCGTAAACCGGCTTGGAGGCCATCACTTCCTCCAGGGAAACCGGATCGCGGAAAATCGCGTAAGGATTGCCCGCCGCGTGCTTGCGCGCTTTCACGGAAATCATTCCGAACACTTCGGGCGGCATTCCATGTTTCTGCGCATATTCGTGACCGGCGCCACCGAAAAACTGTGCTGCGACCGGCGCTTCCGATGCACCTTGCAACGCGGTCATCTCGTCAGCATGGCGCACGAGCGGATTTGGCCGGTCATTGAAGATAACGCCGAGGGCACCGGGGTTCATCTGCTCAAAGCCGACCGCAAGGGCGACATCGACGATTCCCGCTTCCACCGCCTGACGCGCGAGGAACAGCGCGGTCGAACCGGTGGAGCAATTATTGTTGACGTTGGTGATCGGAATGCCCGTGCAGCCAAGCTCGTAAAGCGCGGCCTGACCGGCGGTGGAATCGCCATAGACATAACCGACAAAGGCCTGTTGCACATCGCTATATTCCAGCCCGGCATCCTTCAACGCGATCCGCGCCGCTTTGCTGCCCATCACATGATAGGCCTCGCTCTGCCCCGGCTTGGTGAAGGGAATCATGCCGACACCGGCAATGCGCACTGACTGAGTCATGTTCGTCTCCTAAACCGCTACAGACTGCGGGCGATGATGAGTTTCATGATTTCGTTGGCGCCCGCATAAATCCGCGACACGCGCGCATCCACCCAAAGGGACGCGATGGGATATTCCTGCATGAAGCCATAGCCGCCATGCAGTTGCAGGCATTGATCGGCCACCTTGCCCAGCGTGTCCGTCGTCCACCATTTGGCCATTGCGGCGGTCACGGCATCGAGTTCGCCGGCCAGCAACTTGACCATCAGCTGATCGACAAAGGTGCGCGCGATTGTTGCCTGCGTCTTGCATTCGGCGAGCACGAATTGCGTGTTCTGGAACTCGAACAGCGGTTTTCCGAATACGCGGCGGTCGCGAACATAGGTCAGCGTGGTGGCCACGGCGCGCTCCATCGCAACGACCGAATTGAGCGCAACGCTTAGCCGCTCCCACGCAAGCTGCTGCATGAGTTGGACAAACCCGCGTCCGGGCGTAAGGCCTAACAGATTTTCCGCTGGCACATGAACGTCGTCAAAGAAAAGCTCTGATGTATCCTGCGCATGCATGCCAAGTTTTTCGAGGTTGCGGCCACGCCGAAATCCCGCGACCTTGTCCGTCTCCACGGCAAGCAACGAGATTCCACTGGCGCCCGCGCCGCCGTCAGTGCGCGCAACGACAAGAACAAGCCCTGCCTTCTGCCCGTTGCTGATGAATGTCTTCTGTCCGTTGATGACATAGTCATCGCCAACGCGTTTCGCCGACGTTTGAACATTCTGCAGATCGGAGCCGGTGCCCGGCTCCGTCATGGCAATGGCACCGATCAACTCGCCCCGCGCCATCGCCGGAAGCCAGCGTTGTTTCTGTTCTTCCGTGCCGTAGGCGAGGATATAATGTGCGACAATCCCGCAGCTGACGCCGATGCCGGTGCCAAGACCTCCGCCCAATCCGGCGCGCGCCAATTCCTGCGCGATGACGGCTTCATGGCCATAGCCACCACCACCGCCGCCATAGGCTTCCGGAATACTGGCGCAAAGAAATCCCGCTTTACCGAGCTTCTTCCACGTTTCGCTATCGACACAGCGATCCCGATCCCATTGCGCCGCAACCGGCACGAGTTCCTTGTTCGCAAAGCGAGCAAAGCTTTGCGAGAGCAATGCAAGCTCTTCGTTGATCCAAGGAGACGACATACACGCCCGAATAATTTTACTATCCAGTCAACTTCTAGAGTTCTGGATTTGGCCTTGTCAATCGATATTTCCCCGGTTCCTATAATTCCGCTTGTGCCATGAGGGAAATTGAGTTTTACAATTGCGTAAATAATAAATTCGGGGGGGAGAGATATGCGCGTTTCATTTCTTGTCGTTGGGCTATCTATCGCAGCTTCGTTGTTGGCCGCGTGCTCCCTGAACTCCGGGCCGCAGATGCAGGCTTGCGAAAAACTCAAGGACTTACGGCTCGGTCATGCACAAGTCGTGGCGGCCGACTACAAGTCCAGCGGACCCGAGATTTCGTTTAAAACCGCGCTTCTGGGCATTTTCTGGTTCGATGTGCCCGCCTCATGCCGCGTGAAAATCGTCGATGCGCCGACTTCAGACTCCCATATCGAGATGGAAGTGTGGATGCCGGCCGAGAGTTGGAACCAGCGGCTATGGTCGGGCGGCAATGGCGGGCTTGCAGGCTCGATCGACGAGTTGAGCATGACGATCGCTCTGTCGCGCGGCTACGCGACCTCCGGCACGGATACCGGCCACATCGCCGCTGACACGGACGGGAGCTGGGCGCTAGGGCACCCGCAAAAGCTGATCGATTACGGCTATCGCTCCATCCACGAGACCGCGGTCATGGCGAAAGCCGTCATGCAGGCGTTCTATGGAAAACAGCCTTCCTATTCGTACTTCTCTTCCGGTTCGAATGGCGGTCGCGAAGCGCTCCAGGAAGCGCAGCGTTATCCCGACGACTACATCGGAATCGAGGTAGGCGCGCCGGCATTCAACGGCACGAACAATATCGTGGCAGGAAGCTGGATCGAACAGCGTCTTCGCGCGAGCAAAGACTCTTGGTTTTCGCCTGCGAAGCTGCCCGCAATCGCGGCCGCTGCGATGGACAAATGCGACGCGTTGGATGGCTTGAAGGATGGGCTCATCGATGATCCGCGCCGCTGCCATGTCGATCCGGATGCGCTGCTGTGTAAAGGCGCGGAGAACGACGGCTGTCTCACCGCGCCCCAGGTGGAATCACTGAAAGCGATCTATGAGGGACCTGGCGGAAAGGATCCGGCGGGATATCCCTATTACGGATATGCACCCGGCGGCGAAACGCTCTGGGATACCTGGCAATTGGGTTCGGAACCGGACAAGGCTTTCCTCTATCGCTTCGCCTTGGAATTCCATCGCTATCTGATTTACGGCAATCCGAATTGGACCTTGGACAAATTCAAACTCCAGTCTGACCGCGAAGAAACCTTTCGGCGGATGGGGCCCTTCTACGATGCCACCAATCCCGACCTTAGCCGCTTTGCGGCACGTGGCGGAAAGCTCATCCTCTTTCACGGCTGGGCGGATATGGCACTGCAGCCCAACCTGACGATCGATTATTACGAGCGCGTGCGCAGCCGCATCGGCGCGCAGACGGCCGATAAATTCATCATGCTCTATATGGTACCCGGAATGGCGCATGTGACTGCCGGATACGGACCGAACGCCTTCGGGCAAATGATGGCGCCGACGCCAAACGCGACACCGGCCACAAATATTGGCAGTGCGCTGGAAGATTGGGTGGAAAAGGACGCGAAACCGGGGCCCATCGTGGCCGCAAAGTACAGCAGCGACATCAAGGCACTAATTGCGTCAGATGGCATGACGCCTACACGCACGCGCCCACTATGCCCTTATCCGCAGGTGGAGCATTGGAGTGGCAAAGGCAGTATCGACGATGCCAAGAATTTCACATGCGTGAATCCATGACGTTCGCAATCTGAGGGAGTCGAGGTCGACATGCGCTTGACATACAGCCTTCAGCAATCGGCTCTGCACCATCCCGAAAGGCTGGCCACGGTTTGCGGCGACAGGATGCGCACCTACGCGGAGGTTATCGATCGCGTCGCGCGATTGGCATCAGGTCTACGCGCGCAAGGCGCCAAAGCAGGAGATCGCATCGCTATTCTGGCCCTCAATTCCGATGCGCATTTTGAGGCCTACTACGCCATTCTTTGGGCCGGCTGCCTCGCGGTTCCGTGCAACAATCGCTGGACGGCTGCGGAGCACGCAGCAGCCTTCGCCGATTGCGAGCCAAGTTTTGTGCTGATCGACGACAATTTCGTCGAGATGCTGGAACACTTGCCGGCAGATTTGCGAAAGCGCGTCATTGCGCTGGGTGCCGGCAACTATGCAAAAACCAGCACGGACAGGCTGATCGCAGATTCCGGGCCCATGCAGGACGATTCCAGCGACGGCGATGCACCTGCGGCGATCTTCTACACGGGTGGCACGACGGGAAAGTCAAAAGGCGCGGTTCTTTCGCACAACAATCTCATCGTGAACTTTCTAGCGACGACCGCCGTCGAGCCTTACGAACGCCCTTGCGTTTATTTGCATGTCGCGCCCATGTTTCACCTGGCCGATGCAACAATGGCTTTCGGCGTCACGATGATCGCGGGCACGCATGTGTTTGTGCCCCGTTTCGATCCCGCGATGATCGTCAAAGCCATCGCAGAGCATGGCGTCAACACTCTGGTCCTCGTGCCGACCATGATCGCGATGCTGGATCAATACCTGCGCGAGCAACCGCATCGGCTCACCAACATCCGGCGGCTTACCTATGGCGCATCGCCGATTTCGACCACGCTGATGGGCAGGACATTGGTGCTGTTTCCCAACGCGCGAATTACCCAAGCCTACGGACAAACCGAATTGTCGCCCGTCGTAACGCTGCTTTCGCACGAGCATCATTTGCCGAATGCGGACGGCAAAAGCCGGATTCGTTCGGCCGGCCGCGCAATACCTGGCGTAGAAGTCCGTGTTGTCGATCAGGATGGGAGCCCGATGCTCACGGGAGGCACTGGCGAAATTGTGGTGCGAGGTCCCAACGTGATGCTGGGCTACTGGCGCAATCCGGAACTCACAGCGCAGACCATCGTCGATGGATGGATCAAAACCGGCGACGCCGGATATCTGGATGAAGACGGCTTCCTGTTCCTCGTCGACCGCGTGAAGGACATGATCGTCTCGGGTGGAGAGAACGTGTACTCCGTGGAAGTCGAAAATGCGCTGGCGCAGCACCCAGCCGTTCTGGAATGCGCGGTCATCGGCGTGCCGGATCCGCAATGGGGTGAACGCGTGCATGCCGTGCTCCGCTTCCGGCCGAATACATCAGCCACGGAGGACGAGCTAACCGCGCATTGCGCGAAGCTGATCGCGGGATACAAGCGCCCCCGGTCGTTCGAATTCCGGGCGGCGCCGCTTCCACTTTCCGGCGCCGGAAAGATATTGAAGACGGAACTGCGCAAACCATTCTGGAAAGATGCTGCGCGGGCTATCAGCTGAGGTGATGGCATGGCGCCTATTGTGCCATAGAGTGAGCGCCGCGTCCCTGGGGCGCCGGCGGTCAAATACAGAGCAAACGGGGGGGAACGAACTCTTGCAAACATCTTCGCTGGCGACACGCCTGTCGTTCGTCGCCACTTTGGGAGGGTTGTTGTTCGGCTATGACACTGCTGTCATTTCCGGCGCTGTCAGTTCAATTGACGCGAATTTCATAAACCCCATTCACCTAAGCGAGACGGCAAAAAACGCGCTCTCGGGCTGGACGGTTTCCAGCGCGCTGCTCGGATGCATCGTCGGAGCAGCCGCGGCCGGTTGGATCGCCCGCGCCCTTGGCCGCCGCGGCGGACTAATTTTGGCGGCGATTTTCTTTTTCCTTTCCGCGATCGGGTCGGCCGTTCCTGAAGTGGGCTTTGGGCCCATCGGCGGCATGGGACCTCACGCGCTTCCGGCCTTCATCGCCTACCGCATTCTATGCGGCGTCGGCATTGGCATCGCGTCGATGCTGTCGCCGCTTTACATCGCCGAGATCGCACCAAGCCGCATCCGCGGGCGGCTGGTTTCCTACAACCAGATGGCCATCGTTACAGGGATACTTCTGGTCTATTTCGTGAATTGGGCGATCGCGGCACAAGGCGACACCGCATGGCTGCGCACAACAGGCTGGCGCTTCATGCTCGGTTCGGAAGTTGTGCCGGCGACGTTTTTTCTTCTGCTGCTCCGGTTCGTGCCGGATACGCCACGCTGGCTCGTCATCAAGGGCAGAGCCGAAGAGGCCAAAGCCATCCTTCTGCGGCTTACAACCGTTAGTGAAGCCGAGGTGACATATCGCGAGATCGAGGTAAGCCTGGCGCAAACCTCCGGTAAACTCTTTTCATTCGGCGCTGGCGTCGTCGTGATTGGAATTCTGCTGTCGGCGTTTCAACAACTCGTCGGCATAAACGCCGTTCTCTACTATGCGCCCACCATGTTTCAGAACATGGGAGCCGGCGCCAATGCAGCCTTGCTGCAGACGGTGCTGGTGGGTGCGGTCAATATGCTCTGCACGCTGATTGCGATTTTCACGGTGGATCGTTGGGGGCGCAAACCATTGCTGATCTTCGGTGGCCTGATCATGGCAATTGCGATGCTGACGCTGGGAGCGCTGTTCGCGGCGGGGTCCACGGGGATTTATGCCCTCATCGCAATATTGCTCTACATCGGCGGATTCGCGCTGTCTTGGGGTCCGGTCGTGTGGGTCCTCTTGGCCGAGATGTTTCCAAACGCGATCAAGGACAAAGCCATGGCCGTCGCGGTAGCGGCGCAATGGATCACCAATCTGCTCGTATCCTGGAGCTTTCGCATCGTTGACGGCTCATCGGCACTGAATGCGATCTTTCATCACGGATTGGCCTATTTCCTGTACGGTGCGATGAGCCTGCTCGCCGTGCTTTTCGTCTGGCGCTGGATACCCGAAACCAAAGAGAAGCGGCTCGAGGAAATCGCGCAGTTTTGGCAGCGCGGCAATGACGTGCCGCAGGCGCGGACGCCTTGAAAAAGAGACTTTCGATATGCCTCCTCACGGTCGGACTTGCTCTGGGCGGCGCCGCGAACGGCACGCAAGTTCAGGCCCCGCCACCTTCAGTCGCGTTCAAGGAATTATACGTTCGCGTTGCCAAGAGTGGACTCTTCACTGACTTCAAGCAGTTCGCGGACGCCGTTCCGAAAGAGTCTCCGGAAACAATTCTCGCCGCCTATCGCAAGGAACGGCCAAATTCGACGGCAGCGCTCGATAGATTTTTGCGCGCGCACTTCGATTTTGAAGCCCCAGCCTCATCGGGGCAACTTCCACCGCCCGGGTTGCCGGTCGACCAGCATATCGCCCGGCTTTGGAAGGTGCTCACGCGCGATGCGCAAACCCCGCCGCCCTACTCTTCCCTTTTGGCGCTACCGCATCCCTATGTCGTGCCGGGCGGTCGTTTCACGGAGCTCTATTATTGGGACTCCTACTTCACCATGTTGGGGCTTGGGTCGGCGGATTCCGCATTGCGCGCCGGCACCGTGGACGACTTCGCCTACATGATCCGAACCTATGGCCACATCCCGAACGGCACGCGGACTTATTATCTGAGCCGTTCCCAGCCGCCCTTCTTTTTCGAAATGGCGGGGTTGACCCCGCCTGACAAAGCGACGGGCTTCGCACACTTTCTACCCGAACTGAAACAGGAATACGCCTATTGGATGACGGGCGAGAACGAGGCTTCGCCCGGCCGCGCTGTCCGCAACGTGGTGGGCATGCCGGATGGCTCGAAACTCAACCGCTATTGGGACGAACGCGACACGCCACGCGACGAGGAATATGCGGCCGATCTTGCCCTCTCCCATCAATCGCATGAGCCGCCGCCGGTCCTGTACCGCAATATCCGCGCGGCATCCGAAAGCGGTTGGGATTTCAGTTCTCGCTGGCTCGAAGATAAACAATCGCTTTCTACCATCGAGACGACCGACATTGTGCCGGTGGATCTGAACAGCCTCCTCTACGGCCTGGAACGGGCCATAGCGCTTGGTTGCGGAAAAACCGGCGACGCCCAATGCTCGCGTCAATTTTCCGAACGTGCAGCGAAGCGCCGCGCAAGCATGAACCGCTATTTGTGGGATGGTCGTGCCGAATACTACAAAGACTTCGATTGGCACGCGCGACAGCAGCGGGATGTGTTGAGCGCAGCGACACTTTATCCTTTGTTCGTCGGCGCGGCCGGCGCTGATCAAGCTGCCCGTGTGGCGAAGACTGTCGAAGAACGGCTGCTAAAAGCAGGCGGCGTTTCGACCACTGAAAACCGTACCGGCCAGCAATGGGATGCGCCGAATGGGTGGGCGCCGCTGCAATGGATCGCAGTGAGCGGCTTGCGGGATTATGGGCAAGATCGGCTAGCGCAGACCATCGCACTGCGATGGCTGCATACGGTTTCGCACACCTATTTGGACACCGGTCGGCTCATGGAGAAATACGATGTCTATGCTCCCTGCCGCAAAGGCGGTGGCGGAGAGTATCCCCTGCAGGACGGCTTCGGATGGACCAACGGCGTGACCGTCGCACTTATAAGACTGTATCCAGATTGGCGCAGATCATCCGCAGCCGGCTCATCATGCGGTACACCAGCGGGCGAAGGTTAGAGACGATTCTATCCGGCCCATCTCGCACAGGACAGAGAAAAGGGGTAACCACAGGACTAGCGCCTGAGAATCGGCCCCACATTTGAATGGACAGACTAGATAGTTGCTTCAGTGACTTAGGGTCGGTCGATCACGAATTCGATCACAAATCCATCACACTGAGGTTGAGATTTTTGGAAAGATTGCTCTCCGAATGCGCAAAATCGGATAGCACTTACAATTGCTTCTAAGCTCGGCGCGCAAAATCGTGCTAGTTTCGGCGAGAATTGAATTTGACCAGCCAGATGAATGACTTAAGTCACCGATTTTGCATCGCGCCCATGATGGATTGGACGGATCGGCATTGCCGGTTCCTTCATCGCCAGCTGACGCGCCATGCCCTGCTCTACACCGAGATGGTGACTTCGGATGCGATCCTGCGTGGCAACCGCGAGAGGCTGCTCGGCTTCGACATGCGCGAACAGCCGGTGGCGCTGCAGCTTGGCGGATCGGAACCGGCGAAGCTGGCGGAGTGCGCGAAGATCGGCGAGGACTTCGGCTATGCCGAAATCAATCTGAATGTCGGCTGTCCATCGGACCGCGTGCAATCCGGCCGCTTCGGCGCCTGCCTGATGCGCGAGCCAGAGTTGGTAGCGGAATGCGTTGCAGCGATGCGCCACGCCGTTTCGATTCCCGTCACCGTGAAATGCCGTATTGGTGTTGATGATCAGGACCCGGAAGTGAGTCTGCGCGAGACCATCGGTCTATGTGCGCGGGCGGGCGTGAAGATCTTCGCCGTGCATGCGCGCAAAGCGTGGCTGGAAGGGCTATCGCCGAAAGAGAACCGCGACGTGCCGCCGCTCGATTACGAACTCGTCTATCGCGTAAAGCGCGAGCACCTCAAGCTCACCATCGTCATCAATGGCGGCATCGCCACGCTGGATGAAGCGGAAAACCATCTGGAGCATGTCGATGGCGTGATGATGGGCCGCGCGGCCTACCATTCGCCGGCGATACTCGCGGATGTGGACGCGCGCTTCTTTGGCGGCGCTCCCGCGAACTTCGATGCCGCCGTGAATGCCTATGTGGAGTACGCGGCAGGGCAGCTGGGTGGACGCGCCACGTTAAGCGCGCTCACCAAACCGATGCTCGGCCTGTTCAACGGCAAGCCCGGCGCGCGTCTATTCCGCCGCCATTTGAGTGAACATGTGACGCAACGCGGTGCCGGTATCTCGGTGCTGCATGATGCGCTTGCGCATGTTCGCAGCGTTCAGGCGGAAGCCGCCTAAGCCCGTTCCAGCAGCGCGACGGTTCCTTGTCCGCCATCGGCGCAAACCGAGACAATGCCGCGCGAACCAACCGGCATCGCGCTCAGTTCTTTCGCCGCCTGGCTCAAGATGCGCGCGCCGGTCGCGGCGAAAGGATGGCCGAGCGCCAGCGATCCGCCATGCGGATTGATGCGGTCATAGGGAAACGCGCCAAGGTCCCAATCCACCTTTGCTTTGGTGCGGCGATATTCGGGATCAAGGGCTTCCTTGATGTTGGCCAGAACCTGCGCCGCAAACGCTTCGTGGATTTCCCAAAGCGCGATGTCCATCGCCTTCAGCTTGTGGCGCGCCAGCAACCGCGGAATGGCGCGCGCCGGCGCCATGAGAATGCCCTCGCCTTCTTCCAGATAATCCGTCGCCGCGATTTCCCAATCGACCAGCTTGATCTTCGCCGGATTGCCCAGGCGCTTGAGGCCTTCTTCATCCGCCACCCAGATCGATGCCGCGCCATCGGTGTTCGGTGAGGAGTTGCCCGCTGTCAGCGTACCCTTGCCGGTGTGATCGAAGGCCGCTTTCAGCGTGGCAAGCTTTTCCAGAGTGGAGTCGCGGCGCGGAATCGTATCGTGATCGACGCCGCCGAACGGCAGCACCAGATCCTTGAAGAAGCCGTCATCCTGCCCTTTGAGAGCGCCTTGATGCGAAAGGAATGCGCGTTTGTCCTGATCCTCGCGCGAGATTCCGAATTTCTGCGCCGTGTCTTCCGTGTGTTCGCCCATGGAGCGGCCGCTGATGCGATTGGCCCAGCCGCGGATCGGCAGGTTGAAATCGTCCGGCTTCACGCCCTGCACCACTTCCAGCGCACCGCCCGGATTTTTCGGAAACAGGCCTATGATCTTGTCCGCGGTTTCCTGTTTCAGCGCGATTGGCACATGGCTCATCGTTTCCACGCCGCCCACCAACCCCAGGTGCATGTCGCTTTTGCCGACCATACCGGCGGCGAAAATGGTGCCGATGAAACTGGTCGAGCACGCCATCACGTCCGAAAAGGCGGGAAGCTCAGGGCTGAGTTTCGCCTCGAATACAACCTCGCGCGCGATGTTGGACAGCGACGGGTCGGGAATCACTTGTCCCCACACCATGAAATCCGGTTTCGCCTTGGCGTTCATCGCGGCGGCAACAGGCACGGAAAGCTGAAGCGCATTGTGGTTGGCGAAGAAGGTTCCGGCCTTCACAAACGGCGTGCGTACGCCGGGGACGAGATAAATATCGCTCATGGTGTCATCCTGAAGAGTGGAAGGGTCAGTCCGGTTATGCTTCGCCGGGCGCGGTGAACCCGGCGCCTTCGTGGCTGCCATCGCAAAACGGCTTGTTCTTCGAATGCCCGCAGCGGCAGAGCCAGGTCTCTGTCTCACGCGCGATGGTGTGCCCGCTCGCCATGCAGATTTCGAGCGCACCTACCACATGCAGCGGGCCGTTCAGTGTCGGCGTCACCTTGAGCGGGCCATTGCGCACCGCGAGCGGTTCGGATGTCTGTTCGAGCGGTTCGCCCGTCGCCTCGAACCGCGCTTTGCGATGCATCCCGTCACAATAGGGCTTATTGAAGGATTTGCCGCAACGGCACAGCGTGGCGCGATAGCTCGACGCATCGCCGCCGACATCCAGCTCGGCATGAAACGCAAGCGGGCCGTTTTCCCAAATACGCACCGTGTTGACCGTCGGCGCGTGCTCCGGTGCGGTATCGCCTTCCGGCTTGTAGCGCAGCGCGCCGGAGGGACATTTCTCCACCACCGCGACCACGGCCTCGCGCGAAGCGGCATCCGGCTCGATCCACGGCCCATCGACATTGGGCAGGAACACGTTGTTCAGGTTGAGCACGCAGTAGCGCGAATGAATGCAGCGCTTGCCGTCGTTCACCACGGTGACGCGGGTTCCTTTGTATTCGTCGATCTGGGACATTGCCAACTCCGATGCCGGAAAACCCAGCCTACAGGCGGGGCGCCGCGAGTTAAAGTCGCGATGGAATCCGTCGCAAGACCGGAGTAGGCTCGCGGCCAATAGTCATCCGCGTCCTCAACTTTTCAGGAGATCGGTCATGGCTGTCGATGAAAACAAGCTCAATGCATTTCTGGGAAAAGCCGTCGGCGATCTGGGCGCCGCAATGAGCGCCGTCCTCATGTCCATCGGCGATGAGCTCGGTTTTTACAAGGAGCTTGCAAAGGGCGCGCTCACGCCTCCGGAGCTTGCCCAGCGCACCGGCACGAACGAACGCTATGTGCGCGAGTGGCTGAACAATCAGGCGGCCGGCGGATATGTGAACTACGATCCGGCGAGCGGCAAATATCATCTGGAGGAAGAACAGGCTCTTTGTCTTGCCGATCCGAACGGGCCAGTCGATCTGCCCGGTGCATATCTCATCGTGCAGGATCTCTTCCACATCCGCGAGCAGGCGATGGAAAATTTCCGGACGGGCAAGGGCATGGAATGGGGCGAGCATCATCGCTGCCTGTTCCACGGCACCGAACGGTTCTTCCGCGCGGGTTACAACGCGAGCCTTCTTGGCTCCTGGCTGCCTGCGCTGACCGGCATGGTCGACAAGCTCAAGAAAGGCGCGAAAGCTGCCGATGTCGGCTGCGGACACGGCGCAAGCACCATCCTGCTCGCCAAGGCGTTCCCGCACTCGGAATTCATCGGTTACGACTATCATCCGGCGTCCATCGAAACCGCGCGCGCGCGGGCGAAGGAGGCACATGCGCCGAACGCGCATTTCGAGGTGGCCGACGCGTCGAACTACAAGGAACGCGATTTCGATCTCATCGCCTTTTTCGACTGTCTGCACGACATGGCAGATCCTGTGGGCGCGGCAAAACACGCACGCGAGCATTTGAAGAAGGACGGCTCGGTGATGCTGGTCGAGCCCTTCGCGAACGACACGCCGGAAGAAAACCACAATCCGGTCGGCCGCGTGTTCTATGGCGCGTCGTCGCTGATCTGTGTGCCTGTGTCGCTGGCGAAAAACGGCCCGGCGCTCGGCGCGCAGGCCGGCGAAGCGCGTTTGCGCGAGATCATGGTCGATCAAGCCGGCTTCAAGTCGCTGCGTCGCGCAACGGAAACGCCGTTCAACCTGGTTTTGGAAGCGCGCCTCTAGATTTTCTGATCGTATTCGCCGACTTCGGGGTGTTTGGAAAGGCGCTTGTCGAGGTCGGCGAACATGGCGCGCATCTGCGCTTCCGATACCGGGCTTTCGCACACTACCACCAGCGATGGCTTGTTCGATGACGCGCGCACCAGGCCCCAGGTCCCGTCTTCCAGCGTGACGCGCACGCCATTCACGGTGACGACATTGGCGATCTTCTGGCCGAGGATTTTTTCGCCGTTCTTCTGCGCATCGGAATATTCCTTCACCATCGCATCGACGACGTCGTATTTGCGGTCATCCGGGCAGAATGGCGCCATCGTCGGCGTGCCCCAGGTTTTGGGCAATTCGGCGATCAGCGACGACATCTTCTTGCCGCCTGCACGATCCAGCATTTCGAGTACGGCGATAGCGGCGACGATGCCGTCGTCATAGCCGCGGCCGATGGGCGGATTGAAGAAGTAATGCCCGCTCTTCTCGAAACCGGCGAGCGCGCCCAGCTCATGCGTGCGGCGCTTCATATAGGAATGGCCGGTCTTCCAGTAATCCACCATCGCGCCGTTGGCCTTCAGCACCGGATCGATTTCGTAGATGCCGGTGGACTTCACATCCGCGACGAACTTGGCGTTCTTGTTGCGTGACGACAGATCGCGCGCCAGAAGCACGCCAACCTTGTCGGCGAAAATCTCTTCGCCCTTGTCGTCCACCACGCCGCAGCGGTCGCCATCGCCGTCGAAGCCGACGCAGATGTCCGCCTTGTGCTCACGCACGGCGGCGGCCATCGCGTGCAACATCTCCATGTCTTCGGGGTTCGGATTGTATTTGGGAAAGGTGTAATCCAGCTCGGTGTCCATCGGGATCACGTCTGCACCAATGCGTTTCAGCGCTTCCGGCGCAAACGCGCCCGCCGTGCCGTTACCGCAGGCAGCGACCACCTTGATCGGCCGCGAGAGCTTGTGGCCCTTGGTCACCGCATCCAGATATTGCTCGCGGAAATTCTCGATATAAGTGTAGCTGCCGCCGGCGCGCGGCTTGCCCTCGCCACCCAGCACGATGGCTTTCAACCGGTTGATCTCGTCGGGCCCGAAGGTGAGCGGACGCGCCGCGCCCATCTTCACGCCGGTCCAGCCATTCTCGTTGTGGCTCGCCGTCACCATCGCCACCGCCGGGCAATCGAGCGCGAATTGCGCGAAGTACGCGACCGGCGAAAGCGCGAGGCCAACATCCACCACATCGCAACCGGCATTCATCAATCCGATGATGAGCGCGTTCTTGATCGACGAAGAATACGACCGGAAGTCATGGCCCGTCGCCACCCGCGGCTTGATTCCGATTTCGTGGAAATAGGTACCAAGCCCCAAGCCCAGCGCCTGCACGCCCAGCAAATTCAACTCCTTGCCGAACAGCCAGCGCGCATCATATTCGCGAAACCCGTTCGCAGTGACGAGCGGCTGCGTTTCGTAGTCGAAGGAATTGGGCTTCAGATCGCTGCGCGGCTTCATGACAATCCAGAAATTGAGACGAGGGCTATCTCGCGCGTCTGGTGCGCGAATTCAACCGCGCATCACGTCCCATCGGCCTCCGGCTCATGCGCCGCGAGAGTACCGTCCCGTCTCTCGAAACGCGGATTGGAAATGTCGAAGGTCTCCTGGCCGCAGACCGGACATCGCGGGACCAGATCGCCCATCGAGAGACGGATGTGGTTGTTGCAGTTCTCACAACGATAATTCGCCGTTTCCCGGGCGATCTCGCCGGTCTTCTCGCTCATGGCGCCTCTGGTGGGTGGGTGCGTGTTTGCAACGCCCGCAATGCTTAATGCGTTCCGGGGCTTGCGAAATTCGTTTCTCCAACCATGTCTTGTGATATACTGATATCCACTCGTTAGAGATGTGAAATGGCCGACACCGATCTCCGGAACGCCGCCGACCGAACCGCCATCGCAAGACTGGCGGTGGCTTTGGAATTGCCCGCGTTCGACGGCGGCTGGGTCTGGCTCGCCGGTGCGGGGCCCGGCGATGCGGGACTTGTGACAATGTTGGGACTGCACGCGATCTCGACAGCGGACGTCATTCTCTACGACGCGCTGGTGAACGAAACGCTGCTGAAATTCGCGCGTCCCGGCGCCGACATTGTCTACGCCGGCAAGCGGCGCGGCAAAGCGAGCGCGAAACAAGGCGACATCTCCAACCAGCTTGTTGCCCTCGCGCGCAGAGGCAAACGCGTGCTGCGGCTGAAAGGCGGCGATCCCTTCGTGTTCGGCCGCGGCGCCGAGGAAGCGCTGACACTGGCGCGCGCGAGCATTCCTTTCCGCATCGTGCCGGGCGTGACGGCGGGCATCGGTGGGTTGGCCTATGCAGGCATTCCCGTCACCCATCGCGACACCAACCACGCCGTCACCTTCATCACCGGCCACGGTGTGGATGGCAACATCCCGGCGCTCGACTGGAACGCGGTGTCGCGCGGTTCACCTACTATTGTTCTCTACATGGCGCTGGCGCATGCGGATGCAATCGCGGTGAAGCTGATGGAAGCCGGCCGTCCCGCGAACGAACCCGCCGCCATCGTCTCGGACGCTACCTCCGGCAAACAGAATGTCCGCGTCACGACCTTGGCCGAACTTGGCGCACGGGCGAAGGAAAGCGATGCGCCCGCCATCCTCGTCGTCGGCGAGAACGTGCGCCTCCGCGAGGGCCTCGACTGGCTAGGCGCGATGTCCGGCAAGCTGCTCGATGCCGACCCGCTGAAACGCGGCAAACTCAGCGATGCGATCTGACCGTCAAAAAAGGTAGAGGCGTGGGCGCTCGGCCTCCGCTATAGGGGAGCGTCACCTCCCGCCGGAATTCCTCATGACCGAACGTGTGCTGCCGCAGACGCCGATGCGTCCGGTCCTTTACATCATGCTATTCCTGCCGATGGGTATCACCAATGGTTACGCCGTGGTGGCGCTGGCCTATCTGCTCTCCCAGGCAGGCGTCAGCGTCGGCGCCATTGCCGGTCTCGTCGGATTGGCGCTTCTGCCGCAAACCTGGCGCGCACTGTGGGCGCCGCTGGTGGATGCTACGCTATCGGTGCGCGCCTGGTATTTGATCTCGGCGGTATTGAGCGGCGGGCTGATGGCCGCCACGGCGCTCGTGCCGATTACACGCGGCAATCTCGGAATCTTCGAAGCTCTCTGCTTCGGCTTCTCTTTCGCCGCGACCGTCACCACCATCGCCGGCAGCAGCTTGATGGCGCACGGCACCTCCGAGGAAGAGAAAGGCCGGGCGGGCGGATGGAGCCAGGCCGGCAATCTCGGCGGCACGGGCCTGGGCGGCGGGCTGGGCCTCTGGCTTGCGCAACACGGACCGCTCTGGATGTCCGGCACGGCGTTGGGAGTGCTCTGCATCGCCACGTCACTTGCTCTGCTCTTCTTGAAAGAGCCCTCTGCCGAACATCGCGTGCAATCACTGTTCGGAAGTCTCGCCAATGTCGGCCGCGAATGCTGGACGTTGTTGTCATCCCGGCGCGGCGGCCTGGTATTCTTCCTGATGTTGCTGCCCATCGGCGTGGGCGCGGCGCAGAACCTGTGGTCGGCCGTCGCGGACGATTGGCATGCCAGCGCCGATGCTGTGGCGCTGGTGAACGGCGTGCTGGGCGGCGTGGTCGCGATGGTGGGTTGCCTGATCGGCGGCTGGCTCTGCGATCTGATGGACCGCAAGAGGGCTTACAATCTCTTCGGGCTCGTCATCGCGGTGGCAACGGTCGTCATGGCGCTCTCGCCCCGCACACAGACGATGTTCGTCATTTTCGTGCTGCTCTACGCCTTCCTCACCGGCTTCAGCTACGCGGCCTTTGCTGCCGTCGTCTTCGAGACCATCGGCAAGGGCGCGGCCGGCACGAAGTCCAATCTGCTCAGCGGCATCTCCAACGTGCCGCTCATCTATGCCGGCATCTTCGACGGCTGGGGCCACGACCGCTGGGGCTCCAACGGCCTGCTCTACACCGATGCCATCCTCGGCGTGGTCGGCGTGCTGGTGTTCGTCAGCGTCGCGTTCATGGTGCGGATGCTCGCTCCGCAAACAGCCGCGCCGGCGTGATCAAATCCGCCACTGGGTGGACGCGATCAGCTCCTCATAGAACTTCGGCGTATAGGCCTCTTCCGGCGCGCTGCGCACCTTCTGGTCCAGAAACTCCGCATCTTTGCCGACAAGAATGCGCCACTTCTCCGCGCGCACGCCATCGAGAATGATTTTCGCGGCTTCGGTAGCCGTGGTTGGCGCATTGTCTCGGAAGGCGATGGCCTGCATCTCGATCATCTGGCCGATTTGCGTGTCGTCGAGCTTGGAGACGTCCATGCCCATCGCGCTCATCATCTTGCGCGCACCGGCGAGATCGGGCTTGTCGCCGGAAAGGATTTTGCGCGAATTGGCGACGATCTCCGTGCCAATGTGTCCCGGCATCACCACAGCGCATTTGATATGCGGCGCGTTCATCTTGAGGTCTTCCTGCAGCGCCTCGGTGAAGCCTTTCACGGCGAACTTCGCGGCCGAGTAAGCGGTATGCGGCCGACCCGGCCCGATGGAGGCCCAGAAGCCATTCACGCTGGAGGTGTTCACGATGAAGCCCTCGTGCGCTTTCATCAGCATCGGCAAAAATGCGCGCACGCCATTGATGACACCGTAGAAACAGACATCGAAGGTCTTGTCCCACGCCGCGCGATCGGTGTTCGCGACAAAACTACCACCGCCGCCGATGCCGGCATTGTTGATCAGCAGATGGATGTGATCGGTGTCGAGTTCTTTTTTTACCGCTTCCGTCCAGTCCATCATCTGCTTTTCAAGCGAGACATCCGCTTTGAAGGTGGCGACGCGCGTGCCTTGCGGCGCCTCCTTCACGCACAGCTCTTTGGTCTTCGCCATGTTCTCGGGCGAGACGTCGCACATCGCGACGTTGCAGCCTTCGGCGGTGAGCTGGATCGCGAGCTCGCGCCCCATGCCGGTGCCGCCGCCGGTGATCACCGCAAATTTCCCGCTGAAGTCTTTCATGGCTGTGTCTCCCGATATGGTTTCAAACCGGCGGCGCGCATCCGTTCCGGCAATGCGCGCATTGTATCCAGGCGCTCAGCTTCGGACATCGAGCCCCAGCGCGCGATCTCATCCAGCGAACGTCCGCAGCCAAGGCAAAGCCTGCTGGCGGAATCGATCGTGCAAACCTTGGTGCAGGGCGAAGAGATCATCGCCCTGCACTAGCGCGTTTTCAGCCCGCCTTGAAGACGCAAAGCTTGTTGCCGTCCGGATCGCGGAAATAGGCGCCGTAGAAATTGTCGGTGCGTGCGCCCGGCGCGCCTTCGTCCGTCGAGCCCAACGCCATCGCCGTGGCATAAACCTTGTCCACCATCTCGCGATCCTTCGCGGCGAAGGCGAACATCGAACCGTTACCGATTGTGGCTTTGTTGCCGTCATGCGGCGTGCAGATCGCCAGCAGACCGCCGGGACCGGCATAGCCTTGCATGCGGTCGCTCGCCCAGGCCCGCTTGCCGCCGAATTCCGCAAGCAGCGCATCGTAATAGCCGCGCGATTTTTCGAGATCGTTTGTTCCAATCGTGACGTAGCCGATCATCTCGTTCTCCCAGACATGTTGCCGCTATACGCGGAAGTTCATCTCAACTGTAATCCCGTTCGGATCGCGAATGAAAACTTGATGCAATCCAAAATCGCGGATCTGATTTTCGCGAAACGCAACGCCATGCTTCTTCAAGTTTGCCAATGTCGCGGCAACGTCGCTGCCGCGAAAGGCGATGTGGTCGAAGGAGCCGGTGTCCCCACCCGGCTCGCAGCCGCGGTTTTCCGGCAGCGCGCCATCTGCGCCCAGCAGGTGCACGACCGGCACCTCGCCGCAATAGAGCCAGTGCCCCGCAAAGCCGAGCTTGGGACGAGGACCTTCCTTCAATCCCAGCACATCGCGATAGAAGTCGCGCGTACCTTCAAGGTCCAGGCAGTGAACCGTGTAATGCTCAAGCGCCTCCAGCGGCATCTCTAGCGTCCGCCCGGCGCCTTGTTGAACGGAATGTCCTTGTCCACACGCATGTCCTGCGGCAGGCCGAGCACGCGCTCGGCGATGATGTTGCGCAGGATTTCGTCCGTGCCGCCCGCGATGCGAAGGCCCGGCGCGCTCATCCAGCCCATCTGGAACGCGCCATTGCCCGGCGCATCGGCACCTTTCAATGCGCCCGCCTCGCCTTCCAGCTCCATCGCGAACGCCGAGATGTCCTGCAACTTGGAGGCGACCACGATCTTGGCGATGGACGCTTCCGGTCCCGGCTGCTTGCCCTGCGAGAGCGCCGTCATGGTGCGATAAGTTGTGTATTTCAGACCGGCCGAGCGCACATACCAGTCCGCCATCTTCTCGCGCACCGAGGCGTTTTTGATCGCGGGGCCGTCTTCCAGCTCCAGGGTGCGCGCCAGCGACATCAGCTCTTTTACATCCAGCCCACCGCCTTGTCCGCCGCCGACGGCAAGGCGTTCATGCATCAAGGTGGTCAGCGCCACCTGCCAGCCTTGCCCGACATCGCCCAAGCGCTGGGAATCCTTCACGCGCAGATTGGTGAAGAACACTTCATTGAAACCGCTGCCGCCCGACGCCTGCTTGATCGGGCGCACTTCGACGGCCGGATCGTGCATGTCGATGTAGAACATCGTCAGGCCCTTGTGCTTGGGCACGTTTGGATCGGTGCGCGTGAGCAAAATGCCGTAGTCGGAGAATTGCGCGCCAGTGGTCCAGATCTTCTGGCCGTTGATCACCCAATCGTCACCATCGCGCTCCGCCTTCGTGCGCAAACCCGCCACGTCCGAGCCGCCCGCCGGTTCGCTGAACAGCTGGCACCAGATTTCGTCGCCCTGCACCGCCGGCCAGACGTAACGCTTTTTTGCCTCTTCATTGCCGTAAGCCATCAAGGTCGGAATGCACATGCCAAGGCCGATGGCGAACGGTCCGCCCGACGCCACATCGTATTTGGCTTCTTCCTGGCTGAAGATGATCGACTGCATGGGCGTGCCGCCCATCCCGCCCATGCCTTTGGGCCAGGTGATGCGCGCGTAACCGGCCTTGGCTTTGGTCTTCTGCCACGCTTTGCTCGCGGCCATTTCGGCAGCGGCGCCGTTTTCCATTTCCTCCATCTCGTCGCGGGAGGCCTTGCTGCCGCGCAGCTTGGCGTGCTCGGACAGCCACTTGTTGGCCTGCGCACGGAATTCGGCTTCTTCCTTGGTGTCTTCGAAATCCATCGTCGTTGTCCTTACGCCGCGTTGCTGAGTTCGAGTTCAGTGACGAGCTTGTCTTTCCACGTCCGCTGCGCACCCAGAGAAAGCCCCAGTTCGCGGGAACGCTTATAATAAAGGTGGCAATCCACCTCCCAGGTGAAACCGATGCCGCCATGCGTCTGGGTGTTTTCCTTGGAGGCATAGTCGAACGCCTGCGTCGCGCTCACCCGCGCGGCGGCGGCGGCCAGCGGAAGCTCCCGCGCATTGGTCGAAAGCGCCCACGCACCATAATAGGCATTCGAGCGCGCCAACTCCGTGTTCACATACATATCGGCGAGCTTGTGCTTGATCGCCTGATAGGAACCGATCAGGCGCCCGAAGGCATAACGCTGCAGCGCGTAATCCTTCGCCATCGCAAGGCAGCTGTCCGATCCACCGACCTGTTCGAACGCCGTCATGATGGCGGCGCGGTTCAGAACATTGGCGGTATGCATCCAGCCTTCACCCGCTTTGCCGATCGCTTCGGCGCTCGCACCATCGAAAACAATCTCGGCATGCTTGCGCGAAGGATCGATGGAATCTTCCGCGCGGCGCGTCACCCCCGCGCCGCTCAGATCGACGATCGCCAGCGCCGTGCCGCGCTCGCCCGCCTCATCGCTGGAACGCGCCAGCACGATGGCGAAATCGGCATCCATGCCGTCTACCACTGCGATCTTCTTGCCCGAGAGCTTGCCGCCCTTGAACGTGGTGCGAACCGATTTCGGCGTCACCGCGCCGGCGCCTTCCGAACGCGCAAATGTGCCGATCATTTCACCGTTGGCGATCTTCGGCAGATATTTCTTCTTCTGCTCATCTGTTCCCGCGGCAAGGATCGCTTCAGCGAAGAGATACACGGTGGAGGAGAACGGCACCGGCGCCAGCGCGCGGCCCAATTCTTCCGCAATCACACAGAGTTCGAGATAGCCAAGACCAAGCCCGCCGAATTCTTCGGGGATCGCCGTGCCATGCCAGCCCATATCTGCGATCTGCTTCCACAAATCCTTATCGTAGCCATGCGCGCCTTCGAATACCTTGCGCACGGTTTTGGTCGTGCATTTCTCGCTCAGGAATTTGTGCGCCTGATCGCGCAGCATTTTCTGATCGTCGGAGAAATCGAAGTTCATCGGCCCACCCTGGAAGTTTTTGTTAATCAAACGATAGAGGGCATAAGCCCCGCCGCCAACGCCTTTAATTTGACGCTGGGGCAGCCTCGGCGCGCCCCGTTTCTTAACCGCTG
>DASXHQ010000158.1:0-14490 GCA_036488415.1 Rhizomicrobium sp. | reverse complement strand
CCTCGACTTCTACGCGATCGACACCGATTTTCTGCCGATCCTAGGTCAGGTATTCAAAAACTACGGCTGTCGCGTATTCGAAAGCTATTCGGAGTTCGACCAAGAAATTCGCGAATTCAAAGAACCGGAAGATATCATCGCCAGCCGGAAATCCAGCCAATCGATTTATCTTCAACTGGTCGTGCCGTCTGCGAGCGAACTAGTCCAGATTCGTCGAATTGCGCTCAACGAGTCGACAGGACATGGTTTCCGGTACTGCATTGATGGTTGGGGGTTGATTCAACTCTATCTCGGCACTCAGACATCAAGCGGAATTACGCATTCCCACACCAATCACAACTCAGAAGTGCGCGCGCGAACTTGGGAAACAACGATCCGCGAGATGAAGCCTGCATCCAGTTGGAACTGGAAAGAGATCAACAGGATTTCGTCCGCGCTTAATCGGTTCATCCGTAAACAGGCAGTCGCAACAGCCTTTCGGCGCCCGGTGCTGCCAGCCGCTTCACGCGCACACGATGCTGGAGCGGATTTCCTTGGAGTCGCGCCCGCATCACCCTCCACCAAATAGTGATTTACTCCGCTGCGTCCCTCGTCACATAAATCTCGCCGCCGTGGTTCTTGAACTCTTCCGCCTTCTTCGCCATCGCGGCGCGGATTTCGGCGGTGCTTAGCGTGTCGTTTTGGCCCTTGGCGGCGTCGCGCACTTCCTGGCTGATCTTCATGGAGCAGAATTTCGGGCCGCACATCGAGCAGAAATGCGCCACCTTCGCGCCGTCCGCCGGCAGCGTTTCATCGTGATAAAGCTGCGCGGTTTCCGGATCGAGCGCGAGAGCGAACTGATCGCGCCAACGGAATTCGAAACGCGCCTTGCTCATCGCATCGTCCCAGATGCGTGCGGCGGGATGGCCCTTCGCCAGATCGGCGGCGTGGGCCGCGATCTTGTAGGCGATCACGCCGGCCTTCACGTCGTCGCGATCCGGCAGGCCCAGATGCTCCTTCGGCGTGACATAGCAAAGCATCGCCGTGCCGAACCAGCCGATCATCGCCGCGCCAATCGCGGAGGTGATGTGATCGTAACCCGGCGCAATATCGGTCGTCAGCGGGCCGAGTGTGTAGAACGGCGCTTCGTCGCAAGCATTGAGCTGGCGATCCATGTTCTCCTTGATCTTGTGCATCGGCACATGGCCGGGGCCTTCGATCATCACCTGAACATCGTGCTTCTGCGCGATCTTGTTCAGTTCGCCCAGCGTTTCCAGTTCGGCGAATTGCGCGGCGTCATTCGCATCGGCGGTCGAGCCGGGGCGCAAACCATCGCCCAGCGAGAACGACACGTCATATTGCTTCAGCAGCTCGCAGATTTCTTCGAAATGCGTGTAGAGGAAATTCTCCTTGTGATGCGCAAGGCACCATTTGGCGAGGATCGAGCCGCCGCGGCTGACGATGCCCGTCACGCGCTCCGCCGTCAGCGGAACATGCGCGAGGCGCACGCCGGCATGAATAGTAAAGTAGTCCACGCCCTGCTCGCATTGCTCCACCAGCGTGTCGCGATAAAGCTCCCATGTGAGTTCTTCCGCGACGCCGCCGACTTTTTCCAGCGCCTGATAGATCGGCACCGTGCCGATCGGTACCGGCGCGTTGCGGATGATCCATTCGCGGATGGTGTGGATGTGACGGCCGGTCGAAAGGTCCATCACATTGTCGGCGCCCCAGCGGATCGCCCACACCATCTTCTCGATCTCTTCGGCGACCGAGGATGTGACGATGGAGTTTCCGATATTGGCGTTCACCTTGGTGAGGAAGTTGCGGCCGATGATCATCGGCTCGGTTTCGGGGTGATTGATGTTGGACGGGATGATGGCGCGGCCACGGGCGATCTCGTCGCGCACGAATTCCGGCGTCACCTCATCGGGGATCGACGCGCCGAAGCTATTGCCGTCGCGCAGCGGTGAGCGGCCGAGATTTTCGCGCGCGGCGATGAAGCGCATCTCCTCGGTGATGATTCCCTGCCGCGCATAGTGTAGCTGGGTGACGTTGCGGCCCGCTTTCGCGCGCAGCGGCTTGCGGCCGGCACGGTCGAATTGCGGCACGGAAAGAAGCTCGCCGCGTTTCAGGCCATCGTCTTCCGGCTTGCGGTCGCGGCCTACATATTCTTCCACATCGCCACGCGCGAGAATCCAGTCGCGGCGGCGGGAGGTGAGGCCCTTCTCGATGTCGATCTTCACGGAATCGTCCGTGTACGGACCGCTGGTGTCGTAGAGCCGCACCGGCGCCTCGCCGCCATCCAGCGGCACTTCACGGAACGGCACGCCGTCCATCATAAGCTTGCGCGAGCCGGGCAGCGGGCCGGTGGTGATGGCAACGGTTTTCGGAGTCAGAATCGGTTTGTTCATTCGCCTCTCCCTACGCCGGTGCTAACCGGATCAGGTTCTAAGGGACTCGCACCATTGCGATCTCAGCCTTGCGGCGCCCCTGGGATGGCGGATTCATCGGTTTGCGCAAGGTTGAAGTCAAGGCGGCGGGCGGTATGTTCCGGCGCATGGAGCGTAAAATTACAATCCGCCGCGCCGTGGCGACCGATGTTGACGAAACCGCGGCCCTGTTCACCGCCGCTCTGAAAAGCATGCCGTTCTTCCCCAAGCTGCATGACGACGAGGAAGACCGCGCATTCGTCCGCGCCTTCATCTGGGAGAGCGAGACATGGATCGTGCTGATCGACGGGCGGATCGCGGGGCTGGCTTCCATCGACGGCGACCGGCTGGATCATCTCTATGTCCATCCCGACCGCCGGGACGACGGCATCGGCTCCATGCTACTGGATCACGTCAAGCATCAACGCCCGAACGGATTCGACCTCTGGACCTTCCAGGCCAACAAAGGCGCGCGACGCTTCTACGAGCGACACGGATTGGAAGCTGTGGAGCGCACCGACGGCGAGCGCAATGAAGAGAAATTGCCGGATGTGCGCTATGCTTGGTCGACGGAGTTGGAATAGATCATAAAATATTTAAAGCTGGGGACGACAATGCTGCGCGGATTTATGATTGCTTTCGCTCTGACTTCCGTCTTTGCGGTTATCCAACCGGCCTCAGCGGATACCGATTATGATAAACTGAACGGCATCCATACGATCGGGGTTATATCGTTGCTGGGCAATGAACTGAACGATCCCGATCAAAAATCTGTATCCGTTACCGAACGGGAGACGCGGCGCGCAATGGGTGAGTTTTTTGACCAACGAATCCGCGACTACGTCATCAAAGCCATCGGCAATCGTTTCGTTGTGAAAGATCTGGGCGGTTCGATCTTCTCCGACCTAAGAGGTAGCCAATGGAGGAGCGAATGGGCGAAAGTCGGCGACCGCCTGCACGACACACCCCTAAAGCCCGATGTTGATGCGGTGGTTGTCGTTTATGTCGATGAAGTGAGCGCGATCCTCTCACCTCCTGGTCTCGGGGCGTTCAACGAAAAGCACATGCTATTTGGGAAAGACGTTACCGACGTTGAGGCGACTTATGGCGTAGGCGTTTACAATGCCAAGACGGGCGACCGGATTGATTACGGCACTGGCCGCTGGCCTGCGCACGGAAATCTGACCGGATACGCTCCCCCCATTGAGATATGCGATGGTTTTATGTCGTCTGAATCCGGCGACCAACCCGGTTCCGATCGGATATCTCAAGAGCTTTGGTCACTTCTGACGCGAAGCCTTCCCTACGCGCTGCTAAATTCAGGGCTAATATCGAAACAGGATTCGGACGCGCTCGTAACATCCGCATCCCCAGCCGATCCGTCCTGCCATGTGCCTTGACGTTTTCTCATGATCCGGACGCCGCGAAACGCTGAAACTCACTGATCACCGCTTTCACCGCCGCGTTGACGATCTTCTCGCCGGCTTCGACGCTCGCTTGGCTGGGATCGGAGCCGATGCGGCCGTCGGGGAAGCGGCGGCGGTAGTCTTCGGCATCGAGGATGGGGCCGTTAGGGGCGATCTTGGGCGACATCTCCACGCGCTTCACCGCTTCGGGATAGCCGAAATAGGTGACCGACACTTCGGATGGCGTGGCGTGGCTGCCCTCGCCCACCGGGAAAAGCTGGCGGCAGACATCGTTCACGCCGGACAGCTCCCACCAGTTGCGCAACATGCAGCGCAGCGGCGGATGGTTGGAGCCCGCGCGGTCATCCGAAAACGTGATGCCGTGATAGATCTCCGAAAAGGCGGCGTTGATGGTGTTGATGTTGCCGCCGTGGCCGTTCAGCCAATAGAGCCGCTCGAACCCGTGGCGGCGCAGGCTCTGCGACCAGTCGATCATCGCCGCGATCATGGTGGAGGGGCGCAAGGTGATCGTGCCCGAGAACGCCATGTGATGCTGCGCCTGCCCGACATTGAAAGTCGGGCCGATCAGGATACCGCTCTCATCGCCGGCGCGCTTGGCGATGATCTCCGGGCATAGTGCATCGGTGCCGAGCAAACCGTTCGGCCCATGCTGCTCCGTCGAGCCGATGGGAATGAGGATCGCCTTTGACGTCTCCAGATATTTGTCGATTTCGGGCCAGGTGGAGAGATGGAGTTGCATAACGGTCTTTCGCTATAGAATGGCGGTAACAGCGAGTATTGCATGATCCCGTGGGTTCTTCTCGACAAAGTTACAATCAATGGCGGCGACGAGCTGCGGCTGATGCGGCGCGGCGAGGAATTCTCGATCCTGTCGGGATCGACCACCTTGATGAACAGCCGCATGAGCGGATCGGAGAAAGCGCTGGCGGAGCTGGCTTTCGCGCGCGTCGGCGGACGTGCGAAATGCCATGTGCTGATCGGCGGCTTCGGCATGGGCTTCACCTTGCGCGCCGCCCTCGCCTGCCTCGGCGCCGATGCGCGCATAACGGTGGCCGAGCTTGTGCCGGCGATCCTGGCGTGGGCGCGCGGCCCGATGGCGCATCTGTCCGCCGGGTGCCTCGACGATCCGCGCGTCACCATCCGCGAGGAAGATGTACGCAAGACGATTGCAGGCGGGCGATACGACGCGATCCTGCTCGACGTGGACAACGGACCCGACGGCCTGACTCAAGACGCAAACGACAGGCTCTACAATCTGGCGGGCTTGCACGCCGCGCGCAAAGCGCTTCGCTCCGGTGGCGTGCTGGCGGTGTGGTCGGCCGCACCCAGTCCGAAATTCACGCGGCGACTTCAAAGCGCAGGTTTCTCAGTGGAAGAGATCAAAACCCGCGCCAACAGCAACGGCAAAGGCCCCCGCCACATCATCTGGCTGGCGAGGGCTGGATGAGGCACGTCACGATATCCGTCGCGCCGATTGCGGTCCCATTAATACCAAAACCAACGCAACCAAGGGCACAGCGAGATGAGCCATTAATATGTGAAGTTCAGCTTGATGCGCCTGCTCGAATAGCTTGCGCATATTTGCCTGAGTTTCGGCGTCTTTGGACTGCAAAATCGCGAGCGTGAAATTATGCGGGTCAGTAATCTCATGGACAAGCGCAGATGCCAGCAACGCGAGTGACCAACTCCATGCAGCAATAAGAGCGGATGTATCGGCGTATCGAATAGCGAAGAACGCACCGACCAGAAGGCTGATATTCGTGATCGCCGAAATGACATCGCCGGCCTCAAAGTGAAACCGAAGCGGCAAATTGTAGAAGAGCGGAATAAAGAATGCGGTTATGTTTAACAGTGCATACAGCGCGGCGATGACGGCACTTATCCGGATGAAAAGCATTTAGCCCACCAAACTCGCCTGCAATTTCTCCATCGCCTTCTTCCACGCGGCGCGTTCTTTCTCGACGTCGGCCTCGGTCGGAAGCTTGCCGATCTCCAGTGCGATCTGCGCTTTGCCGTTGCCCTTGGCATAGAAGCCGAACTCCAGCTTGCGGTCTTTCTTCCATTTGCCGCGCCAGTATTTGTCCTTGGTCTTGCTCGTCTCCTCGAAGGCGCCGGGCGGGAACCAGTCCTTGCGCGTCTTCTCGGCTGTTGCCGCAGCGAAAAGTTTGGAGAGGCTTGTGGGCATCACCTTGGTGACGTTCACCGCATAGTGGCCGCCCGCGCGTTCGTTCTTCTTGCGCCCGCCGCGCGCCCGCTCATATTCCACCGCGATCATCTGCGCCCACCAGCTTGGCGCGCCATGCTTTTCCTTGAGGCGCTTGGCCACTTCCTTGTGCGGGATGGAGGTTGCTTCCATCAGGTTGAGGATCACGAACCAGCCCATCCAGCCGCGGCCCGTCGCGTCCTTCACCTTCTCCTCGCTGATGGAGGTGGGCGGCCATTCGCCTTCCGTTTTGGGCTTTGTTTTCGGCGCCGCCTTGACCTTGGCTTTTTTCGCTTTTGCTTTCGCCGTCATGCCGTAATCTCCCCTGCCGCCATACTAGTCATTCTAAAGGGTTTCTCCATGCCAAACGGCCCGCTCACCGGCGTTCGCGTTCTCGACCTGACCGAGTTCATCTTCGGGCCCTATGCCACGCAGATCATGGGCGACCTCGGTGCGGATGTGATCAAGGTCGAGAACCCCGGCGGCGACCGGCAGCGCCACGGCAGCAAGTTCGCCAAGAACGAGGACATGGGCGCGACCTTCATGTCCATGAACCGCAACAAGCGCTCGCTGACGCTGGACCTGAAGACGGACGAAGCGCGCGAGAAGCTGCGCGAACTGATCCCGACGGCCAATGTCTTCATCCACAATGTGCGCTCCGATGCGATGGCGCGGCTGGGCTTCGGTTACGAGGAAGTGGCGAAGATCAATCCGCACATCGTTTATGTGCATTGCGTCGGTTACGGCTCGGACGGGCCTTATGCCGGGCGGCAGGCGTTCGACGATCTGGTGCAGGCAGCATCCGGCACCGCCGATCTGCTGCCGCGCGTGGACGGCAACGAGGACATGCGCCTGCTCCCCAGCTTCGTGGCGGACAAGGTATCGTCCATGCATGCGCTGTGGGGCACGCTGGCCGCGCTCTATCACCAGAAGGCGACCGGCGAAGGGCAGTTCGTGGAAGTGCCGATGTTCGAAAGCTTCACTAGCTTCATGATGATCGAGCATCTGTACGGCCACACCTTCGAGCCGCCCGCCGGCAAGCTGGGCCACACGCCCGCGCTGGCGAACGATCGTCGCCCGCTCAAATGCAAGGACGGGCACATCTGCATTCAGCCGGTGAGCCGTGCGGCGTCCGCAAAGTTCATGGAGCTGGGCGGCATCCCCAACGCGTATGAAAGCGAGCGCTTCCTCTCCGCGCCGAAAGGCAGCCGCGTCGGCGTCTATTATGCGATGCAGCGCGAGGCGGCGATGGCGCACACGGTGGAGGAATGGATGAAACTCGGCGACGAGCACCGCATCCCCATCATGCGCGCCAACATGCTGGAGGAAGTGCTGGTCGATCCGCACCTGGAGGCGGTGGAATTCTTTCAGCAGCGCGAGCACCCGACGGAAGGCACATGGCGCGCGATGAAGCCACCGGTAAAATTCTCCAAGACGCCCGCCACCATCCGCCGCGATCCGCCGCGGCCGGGGCAGGATAACGGGGATTTCGACTGATTGCCGGGTGGCCTAGAATTGTGTACAATGTGTACAACTGAATACGAGGTGTATAAATGGCTACAAAAACCATGACGATCACCGCCCGCATCCCTGCTTCACTCGCCAAGCGGCTTGAGGCTTACGCCAAAGCCGCAAAACGCACGCGCTCATGGGTGGTGCAGGATATTCTCGACCGTTATGTGGACGGCGAGATGAAATTTGTGGAAGCCGTGAACGAAGGGCTTCGCGAACTCGACGCAGGACTGGGTGTGCCGCATGACGAAGCCATGCGCGAAATTCGCGCGCACATTGCCATGCGTAAGCGCGAGCGGCGCAAAGCGGCATGATCATCTGGGCGCCTCGTGCGCTGGTGGATATCAAGGAAGCTTGGGACTTCATAGCAGTGGACAATGAGCCGGCGGCCGACAGAGCCGCAGTCGCAATAAATGCCGCTGGCGAGAGCCTCGCACAGTTTCCGCTTCGTGGTCGTCGTGGAAAAAGACCCGGCACCCGGGAGCTTGTCGTTCTCGGAACGCCCTATTATCTCGTCTATCACATTCGCCGAATCGACGTCGAAATCGCCCGTGTCATTCACGGTGCTCAGGATTGGCCGCCGGGACGTAAATAACGATTGGCCTTCTTGAACCTGCCGTCCCCGCTCGCCAATATCGGCGGATAATAAGATCAGGAAACGCCGCCCATGTCCGACACGCTCATCCCCGTCTCCGACGCCGCGAAGAAGCGCGCCTTCATCGACCGCGCGAAATATGAGGAGATGTATGCGCGTTCGGTGAAGGACCCGGATGCGTTCTGGGGCGAAGAAGCCAAGCGGTTGGATTGGGCCAAGCCCTTCACCAAGGTGAAGAACACCTCGTGGGATGCAAAGAACCTGCACATCAAATGGTTCGAGGACGGCGCGCTGAATGTCGCCGCAAACTGCATCGACCGTCATCTGCCCAAGCGCGCCAAGCAGACGGCGATCATCTGGGAGCCGGACGATCCGAAGGCGGAAGCGAAACACATCACCTATGAAGAACTGCATCGCGAGGTCTGCACCTTCGCCAATGTGCTGAAGGCGCAGGGCGTCAAGAAAGGTGACCGCGTCACCATCTATCTGCCGATGATTCCCGAGGCCGCTTATGCCATGCTCGCCTGCGCGCGCATCGGCGCGGTGCATTCGGTGATCTTCGCAGGCTTCTCGCCGGATTCGATTGCGGGCCGTATTCAGGATTGCGCTTCCACCATCGTCCTCACCTCGGATGAAGGTATGCGCGGCGGCAAGCCCATCCCGCTGAAGAAGAATGTCGACGAAGCGCTGACGAAATGCCCGGATGTGAAGAGCGTCGTGGTGGTCAAGCACACCGGCGCGGCTGTCGAGATGAAGTCCGGCCGCGATGTCTGGTATCGCGAAGCGGCGGCGAAGGTCTCCGCCGATTGCCCCGCCGAAGCGATGAACGCGGAAGACCCGCTATTCATTCTCTACACGTCGGGCTCGACGGGTAAACCGAAAGGCGTGCTGCATACCTCGGGCGGCTATCTGATGTATGCCGCGTTCACGCATCAATATGTGTTCGATTATCACGAGGGCGACATCTACTGGTGCACGGCGGACGTGGGCTGGGTGACGGGCCACAGCTATATCGTCTATGGCCCGCTCGCGAACGGCGCGACGACCTTGATGTTCGAAGGCGTGCCGAATTACCCGAATACCTCGCGCTTCTGGGAGGTGATCGACAAGCACAAGGTCAACATCTTCTACACCGCGCCCACCGCGCTGCGTGCGTTGATGCGCGAAGGCGAAGCGCCTGTGAAGAAGACTTCACGCGCCTCGTTGCGTCTGCTCGGCAGCGTCGGCGAGCCGATCAATCCGGAAGCGTGGCTCTGGTATTACAATGTCGTCGGCGACAAGCGTTGCCCCATCGTCGATACATGGTGGCAGACGGAGACCGGCGGCATCCTCATCTCGCCCCTGCCCGGCGCCACCGATCTGAAGCCCGGCTCCGCGACCAAGCCGCTGTTCGGCATCCAGCCGCAGCTTGTCGATGCCGATGGCAAAATTCTCCAAGGGGCAGCGAGCGGCAATCTGGTGTTGCTGGATAGCTGGCCGGGCCAGATGCGCACCGTCTATGGCGATCACCAGCGCTTCATCGATACCTATTTCAAAACCTATCCCGGCAAATATTTCACCGGCGATGGCTGCCGCCGCGACGAGGACGGCTATTACTGGATCACCGGCCGCGTGGACGATGTGATCAACGTCTCCGGCCACCGCCTCGGCACCGCGGAAGTGGAAAGCGCGCTCGTCGCCAACCACAACGTGGCCGAAGCGGCGGTTGTCGGTTTCCCGCATGACATCAAGGGCCAAGGCATCTACGCCTACGTGACTCTGAAGACGGGCGTTCAGCCGACCGAGGTGCTGAACGGCGAGCTCAAGCAATTCGTCTCCAAGGAGATCAGCCCCATCGCCAAGCCGGACGTGATCCAGTTCGCACCGGGCCTGCCAAAAACCCGCTCCGGCAAGATCATGCGCCGCATCCTGCGCAAGATCGCGGAGGGCGACACATCCAATCTCGGCGATACCACCACGCTTGCCGACCCCGGTGTCGTCACCGACCTGGTGAAGAACGGGCCGAAGAAGCAGTGAAGCCCCTTTAGACTAGTGCTTCACATTGACATCGAGCTTGGCCGTCGGCGTGCCACCGCCCCCGCCCATATGCCCGCCGGCAACGTAAAAATAGCCGAAGATCAGCACGACAATCAAAAGCGCGCCTACAATAAAGGCGAGAAAAGTGTTTCCGCCACCGCCGGCGTTATCTGCCATGTCATCCTCCCGAACAGCTTTTAAGACAACGACAACCGGCGCGCGTGGTTCCCGCTCTCGTCTTTCCGCAGGTTCCACGTCATGCTGCCGCCAGGAAATTGGAGTCGCGCGTGCTCAGCTGGCAGGTCGGTGATGTGAAGGTTACGCGCGTGGTGGAATCGGAATTGCCGGTTCCGCACAAGTACAGCTTCCTGAAACAGGCGACGCCAGAAGCGCTGCGCGAGATGCCGTGGCTCTATCCCCATTTCGTGCAGGAAGACGGTGCCATGATGTTGTCGATCCACGCGCTGCTGGTGGACGCGCCGGGCATGAAGCTCGTCGTCGACACCTGCATTGGCAACGATAAGGCGCGGGCATTGCTTCGCGGCCAGAAACTGCAGACCAAATTCCTCGAACACATCGCCGAAACGGGCTTTTCTCGCGAGAAAGTGGACGCCGTCGTCTGCACGCATCTGCATGTCGACCATGTCGGCTGGAACACGATGCTGGAGGACGGCATATGGGTGCCGACCTTCCCCAACGCGCGCTATCTCTTCGGCAAGACCGAGTATGAGCACTGGATCGACCAGAACGAAGGCGAGACCGGCGAGATCATGGCGGACTCCGTTAAGCCTGTGGTCGATGCGGGGTTGGTCGAGCAGGTGGAGATGGATCACCGCATCTCGCCGGAGCTGCGGCTGGTGCCGACCCCGGGGCACACGCCCGGCCATGTCAGCGTGATGATCGAGAGCAAAGGCGAAACCGCCGTTATCACCGGCGACATGATCCATCATCCCTGCCAGTTCGGCCGGCCCGACTGGCTCTCCGCTTTCGACGGCGATCAGTCCGCCGCTAATGCGCGCCGCCACACGATGTTCAAGCAATGGGCCGACAAACCCATCCTCGTCATCGGCACCCACTTCGCGGCGCCGACAGCGGGGCACATCAAGAGCGATGGCGCCGCCTGGCGGTTCGAGGCCTAGCGGAAATTTCTTACAAGACGGGACGGTAGTGGCGTGGTGGGGTACCCACCGACCTGAGGGGGAATATTATGTTGAGAGGAATTGGCGGCGTCATCGCCGCGCTGGTCACGTGGACCGTGGTTGTGACAGTGCTGAATTTCGGATTGCGTTACGGGTTGCCTGGTTATGCCGCCGTGGAAAAGACAATGACCTTCACGCTGCCGATGATGATCGCGCGGCTTTCAATCAGCTTCGTCGCGACGCTCTCGGCGGGCGCGATGACGGCGTGGGTGTCGCGCAATCGGACGATATGGCCGCTCGTCACCGGGCTGGTCCTGCTGGCGATATTCATTCCGATCCATATCTCGATCTGGAGCCACTTCCCGCTCTGGTATCACCTGACGTTCCTGACCTCGCTGCCGGTGCTGAGCATCGTTAGCGGACGGCTGATGCGCGCCTAGGCGAGCGGGATCAGGCGAAATTCATTTGCGAGCATGTTCACCGCCGTAACGCCGCCGCGCGTGGGGTCGTAAGTCGTTTGTTTCCACGACAAGTGATAAAGCACCTGATGCACGCCATTGGCGGGGAGGTCCCCAAAAGGCAGCAACAGCTCTTCCGAATATTGGATCGCGCCGGATTGGCGATAGGTCGCACGCAGGCCGCGCCCAATCGCGCCGCGCGTTACCGCCGACCACCGCTCCAGCCGTATCGGCCGGTCCTCCGGCCGCGTGAGCGCCAGCCAATCCTCTCCGGTGATGTCCCGCCCCAGCCCTTCGGACAGGCCAGATCCGATCAACCGGCAATGCACGCTTTTGTCCGGCACGACATCGAAAATCGCGATCGAGCGCAATTCCTTCACGACGCCTTTCGGCGCGAAATCTGCCCGCAGCGGCAGATTGTTGTCGCGCCACAGCGATAACCAGTGATCGACGACAACCCGGCCCTCGCTGCTCGGTGGGTTCTCCTCAAAACATCTGATGGCAATCTGCTTGTCGAAACCCATCACGCCCACGCATTCATCGCTTCCGCCATATCGATATCGTTCTTCGTTACGCCGCCGGCATCATGCGTCGAAAGTGTTACCTCGACCTTATTATAGACATTGAACCATTCGGGGTGGTGATCCATCTTGTCGGCGAGCAGCGCCACGCGCGTCATGAAGCCGAACGCTTCGTTGAAATCGGCGAACTGGAATTTTTTGGTGATGGCGTCTCGGCCCTTCACATCTTTCCATCCCTTGAGCTTCTTTAGCGCGGCGGCGCGGGCTTTTGCGTCGAGCTTCTTCATCTTGATGGTGTCCTTCGATGCTTACGTCAGGTTGTAAACGCGCTCGGGCACGTAGACACTCCCGTTTGGCGTGAGGGTACTGGAATAGAGCGCAAAAGAGGTCACGTCGAAAGGTTGGCTTGCATAGAGCGCGTGATCTGCGAGCCAGTCTATCACCCTGCCTTGTGGCGCGGCGCGAAGCCGCGCCAGCGTGACATGCGGCGTGAATTTGCGCTCGTCGGCTTTTATGCTGATGCGCTGCAGCGCGTTTTCGACTTTACGGTTGAGATGTCCCACCGCCGCTACATCACTCACCCCCGCCCACACCGCATGCGGATTCTTGCCGCCGAACTCGCCAACACCCTTCAGCGCCAGCGTGAAACGCGGCGACGAAATCGCGGACAGCGCGTCGTCAATGTCATTCGCTTCGCGGCCGTCCACTTCTCCAATGAAGCGCAGAGTCAGATGAAGTTGCTCGCGCGTCTGCCAGCGCGCGCCGAGAATGCCCGCCTGGATGAGAAATATTCCTTGCGCCACCACGTCGGGGATCGAAAGCGCAACGAACAATCTCATCCCGCGAACCGCCCCAGCGGCAAGCGTTTGCGGAAAAGGAGCACGATGGACCCATACGCCGCCGTTCCCAGGATGAAAGCGAACGCTAGAAGCACAAGCTCGCGCAGATTCATGGCGTGCAGGAAACGTCCGCCAAACGTCACGGCGATATAGGCGCCGAGGCCTGTCGCGATGCCGGCAAGCAGGATCGGCACCACAGCGCGCTTGAATGTGGGACTGACGCGCAAGAGCCCGCGGCGGCGGCCCTGCCACACCAATTGACCGACATTGATCCATGCGCCAAGCGAGGTGCCGAGCGCCACACCCGCGATGCCGAGATGGAATCCCCACACGAAGATCACCTTCAGCGCAATGTTGCAGGCGATGGCGGTGAAGGTTGCGCGCGCGGGCGTCATCGTGTCGTGGCGCGCATAGAAGGTGGACGCCACGATGCGCACCAGCGCGAAGGCCGGAAGCCCCACGCCATAAGTCCTCAGCGCGATGGCCGACAGAGCGGCGGCATTCTGATCGAACGCGCCATGCGCGAAGACCGCGCGCATGATGGTGTCCGGGATGGTCATGAACACGGCGGCGAACGGCAAGGTCAGCAACAGCGACAAAGCCGCCGAATTGTTCTGTGCGGCATCCGAACCTTCGCGGTCGTTCACGGCGAGCTTGGCGGACATCGCTGGCAACAGGACCGTGCCCAGCGCGATGCCAAGCACGCCCAGCGGGAGCTGGTTGATGCGGTCGGCATAATATAGTGCCGTCCGGCTGCCGGTTGGCAGAAGGCTGGCGATGATCGTGTCTATGAACGGCGCGATCAGCACGCTGGCGGCACCGAATGTTACCGCGCCGAACGCCTTGAAGAACTCTTTTATTTCCGGCGTCCATTTCGGCCATGCGACGCGCAGCGAAATGCCGTCGCGATTTCCCGCCCATAGCATGAAGAAAAGTTGCAGCAGTCCGCCCAGCAACACGCCCCACGCGGCAGCGTAAGCCGCGTTGGGAAACCACGGCGCGGCCAAGAGCGTCGCTATCATCGCCAGGTTCTGGAAATTCGACCAGGCCGCCGCCGCCCAGAATTTGTCGATGGCGTTCAACATGGCGGAAAGCTGCACCGCCACCAGCGTCAGGATCAGATAGGGAAAGGTGATCCGCGCCAGCGAGACCGTGAGCGCGAACTGTTCGGGATTGGCGGCGAAGCCCGGAGCCAGGACATGAATGATGGCGGGCATGAAGACCGCCGCCAGCGCCAGCAGCGCGATCTGCACCGCCATCTGCCAGGCGAAGATCTCATTGGCGAATGTGGCGGCGCCCGCCTTCTCGCCCCGCGCCCGCAAGCTTGCATAGCGGGGCAGGAAAGCCGGGTTGATGGTACCTTCCCCGAATA
>DASXHQ010000085.1:0-2494 GCA_036488415.1 Rhizomicrobium sp. | reverse complement strand
TCATCTTGCGCTTTCGGGCCTTACGCCGCAGCAGATAAAGAACCGGACGATAAGCACGCTGGTGGACATGCTGCTGGCGTTTTCCGCCCAGAGCCCCGTGCTTTGCATCTTCGAGGATGCGCACTGGCTGGATCCATCGACGCTTGAGCTGCTCGAGTTGATTATCAGCCGGATCGGCCACGCCCGCGTGCTGCTCATCGTGTCGTGCCGGCCCGAGTTTCACCCCGCGTGGATCAGCCATACCAACGCCACCATCCATTCGCTCACCCGATTGTCGAACGCCGAAGTGAAGACGATGATCCGGGACCTCCTGAACGGCGGCAGCCTGCCCCAGCCGCTGCTCAACCAGATCATCGAAAAAGCCGACGGCGTCCCGCTGTTCATCGAGGAACTGACAAACAGCATGCTGAGCGCGCCCTCGCGAGCGCGAGGCGCCTCCGAGCGCGCGGTGCGATCGTCGCTGCCGAGGGTCCCGGATACGTTGAGTGACGCATTGATGGAGCGGCTCGACCGGGTAGCGCCGAGCCGCAGACTTGCGCAGATCGCGGCGGTGATTGGCCGCGAATTCTCGACCGATCTTCTGTCGGCCGCATCGCAAGTCGACGAAGTCGACATGCCGTCGGCCCTCGCGCTGCTCGAAAAGGCCGACATCATCTACCGGGCGGACATTTCGCCCACCGTCCGCTTTGCCTTCAAACATGTGCTATTGCGTGATGCGATCTACGACTCCCTGCTTCGCAGCAAGAGGCAGCAGATCCATGCAGACATTGCGTCGATCCTGGAAAACGACTTTCCAGCGCTCGCCGAAAATCAGCCCGAGGTTCTCGCCTATCACTATCAGGAAGCGGGCAACCACCAGCAGGCCATTCGTTGCTGGTTCGAGTCCGGGCAACGCGCGCTCACGAATTCCGCCAATGTGGAAGCGATCGCCAATTTTCGAAAAGCCCTTCAGCTCCTTAAAGCGCTTCCGGAATCGCCCGAGAGGACCAGCCGGGAGATCGGCATCCAACTGGCGCTCGGCATACCGTTGATCGCGGTCCGCGGCTATGCGTCGGCGGAAACCCGTGAAGCCTTTTCGCGTGCTCGCAGCCTGTGCCTGCAGCTCGGCGACATCCCGGAATATTTCCAGGCCCTGTTTGGGCTATGGGGCCACTCCTGGATGGGTGGAAAGAATGACGAGGCGCTGCAGAAGGCCGAAGAATTCTTGTCGCGGTCACGAGCACTGTCCGATCCCGTCCCGCTCATGATGGCTCATCGCGTGATGGGCAGCACGTTGTTGACGATCGGCGACTTCCGGTCCTCGGCGAACCATTTCGAGGAAGCGATCAAACTTTCGACCAGCAAAGGAAAGCCGCCGCTCTACAACCTTTACATGGTGGAGCCCCAGGCAGCTTCGCTGCTGCTCTTGTCGTGGGATTTGTGGTTCCTGGGCCATCCGGATCAAGCGCTTTCGCGCGTTTCCGAAGCGCTTGCGCTCGCCGAGAATCTTGGCCAAGCCTACACCATAGCTTTTGCTCATTACATGACGTCCGTCGTGCATCTCCTGCGCGGGGATGCCGCCCGCGCCTTTGAAAGCGCCGATAAAAGCTTTGAAATGTCCAGAGAACAGCGATTTTCGTTGTACGAGATTTTGTCGAGAATTTCGCGCGGCCGGGCCGCCGGTGACCTGGGCCAGGTTGAGGAGGCCCGAACCGAAATAGCGCTGGGAATCGACCAGGCACGACATCATGGCGTCGGCTTCATGCTTCCGATGATGGATAGCTGGCTGGCCGACATGCACGCCCGGGCTGGCGAAAACGAACACGCGCTATCGATCGTCGAGAGCTGCCTGGCCAATAGCGGCGACGTGATAGGCAGGTCATGGGACGCGGAACTGCATCGGCAAAAAGCGACAATTCTTCTGGCCCTCAACCTATCGAAGGTCGCAGAAGCCGAATCCCATCTCAGGAAATCGATTGAAGTGGCGCACGAACAAGGCGCGATGTCGCTGGAATTGCGTGCCGCCACAAGCCTTGCAGAGCTCTGGCGGGCGCAAGGAAGACCGGACGAAGCGCGCGTGCTGCTGGAGCCGGTCTGCCGCTGGTTTGACGAAGGGGTGGAAACCGCTGACCTCAAGCGGGCGCGCGAAACTCAAAGCGCCCTTTCCTGATGTGCGCCTTCCATGCCCGTCGCTGACGGGCCGAAGCTGTCGCGCTCGAAAACGCGCTAATTGGTTTGCCGCCACATCGTGGGGCGCGCCTTGACCGGATCGAGCAGCGACCAGTCGCCATGCTCCAACGCATGGCCTTTCGGGAATGGCGGCCGCGGCTCAAGGCCGAGCGAACGCACCACGCGCTCATCGCGGTAGTAGCATTGCAGCACGACGCGGGTCAGCGTCGCCGCCGGGGTTCCTCCGGTGGCGCGGAATTCCTTGGCCACGGCCTCGCGCCTGGCCTCGTTGAGCTCCGAAAGCGGTGCGCCGGCCAGACGCGCGAGATGGCCAAGCGCGGCATGC
>DASXHQ010000122.1:0-12755 GCA_036488415.1 Rhizomicrobium sp. | reverse complement strand
CGAACGCCAACCGTCTTATCCAAGAGATCAACGCGCGTCCGGCTGCGGCGAGGGCTCGTGAACTCGCCAACCGGCACCAATACAAGGCCGAGATGGACGCCGACGCTCACGCCCATATGTTTCCTCAAAACAAGCGCCTCGCCCAGACCTGAAGCTGAGATTGCCTTCGGACTGCCTCGCTATGAGCATGAAAGCCGGCGGAAAGCCGGCGACAGGATATCGATTGCATGGGTGGCGCGGCTGTGTGAATCCCGCAACACGCACAGACGATCGTCGGCACGGGGCTTGCCGATCAATGCCGCCCTTCCCATCTCACCACCCTCATCCGCTGGCCTCTCGCGTTTCGATACAAGAGAAGGAAGGGGGAGAGAGGGAGGGGGGAGCCCAAACGGCAGGAACGAGTAGATGTATCCAGCCGTTTCAAAACCGCAAGATTTGGAGTCTGCATTTTCTGGCGACGCAAAAATCGACATTCAATTCGGCATTGGCATCGCCGGCGCAGCGAAAATCGACAAACAACCCTATTGCCGAAAACCGCCTCGTCTTTTCCGGAAGACCTCTGAAGGGGGAGAGGGAGGGGTTACATACAAAGTTTGAAAACGACTGCTCCGCACCTCGTCGCACCACAAGATATGGAATAGGCGAAAACGAAAGGGCAAAAATTTGAATTCAATTCGCCAATTCGGGTCACGGTGGAAACCTTCCGGTCACCATAGCCGGTGAAAACCGCGCTAAATTTTTGGACAGGAAAAGCTGGCGCGCCCGAAAGGATTCGAACCTCTGACCCCCAGATTCGTAGTCTGGTGCTCTATCCAGCTGAGCTACGGGCGCGCATGTCGCGAGGGCGCGCAACCTATTCAGCGGAAACCGCGATGGCAACCCTCTTTGGGGCGCTTGGGAACCTGCGGCTCGGCCATGAGGCCGCAGGGTTAGGGTGCGAGGTCGCCGCCTGTCGGTTTCCGACACACACCAGCCAAGTCCCCGTCCGGCCCACAGAATTTCGTCCAAAGTGCGCCATCGCGCGGCTTGTCGGGGCTTGATTGCGTGGTTAAGACTGCACCGCCCGCCTTGTCGTTGTGGTGAAGGTTCGGGCTGGGGCAATGCGTGCGGGCGCAAGCAGCGCCGGGGGGCGGTTCAAACCGCCCGAGCGGAGACAAGACAGATGTTGAGAACGTTGGACTCGCGGCGGGTTTTGACGCTGATCCTGGCAGCGGCGGCATTCGGCCTTGCGAGTTGCGGCGATGTCGATAACGCCATGTTCGGCAGCGATTCAGGCAGCGATCAATCCGCCCCTGTTGCCGCCGATACATCCGCACCCGGCACATTGCCGTCGGCAGACAACGCCGCTCCTGCGCCAGCCGGCTCGTCCATGCCGGGAACGCTTCCGGGCAGCGGCGCCAGCGTGGCGGCTGGGCCTAATATTTCCATCACACCGGTTGTGATCGAGCCCGGCACCGACACCGGAACAGCTGTAGGCCAGAAGGTGGCGCAGCTTCGTTCGGATGTTTCCGGCTTGCAGGACAAAATCGTGGCCGCTGCCCAGCAGCTTGCCGATCTGCGCGGTCAGGCCGGCGCTTCGGCCTCCGCCTATCATGAGACCAAGGCGCGAATCACGACGCACCTTCAGATGGGCACCACGCGCGGCAATCCGGAGCTGGTCGCACAGTGGAACTCGGCCCAGACGTCGCTCGATGAGCTGACCACCAATATCAACGCGCTCAATGCGCTGGGCACCACCATTTCGGGTGACGCCTCGCGCGCACATTTCGATCTGGACACCATCCAGTCCACCTACAACGTCTCCGGCGCGGTCGATGAAGATCACCGCCAGCTTTCGGTGCTGGAAGACGAGACGGACCAGACCGTCGTGCTGATCGACCGGCTGATGCGGCAGGTTTCCGAAGACGTGCAGCGCCAGACGGCTTATGTCGCCAATGAGCGCGCCAACCTGACGACGCTCGCCAGCGCAATCAAGAACGGCGAACTCTACGGTTCGGAACTCGGCGCGCCGATGCTGGCTTCGACCTCCGCACCGGCAAGCTATGGCGCAGCGCCCAGCGGCGCCGCGCTCGTGACCATCCGCTTCGATCATCCGGGCGTGGAATATCAGCAGATTCTCTACACCGCGCTCAGCCAGGCACTGCAGGCGCGGCCTGGCGCCGGCTTCGACATCGTCGCCGTCTCGCCCACGCGCGGTACCGCTTCGTCGGTGCAATTGGCGCAATCCAATGCGCGCCGCCATGCGCAGGACGTGATGCGGTCCATGACCGACATGGGTGTCCCGGCCACGCGGCTGGGCATCTCATCGTCCACCGATCCGTCGATCTCCGACAGCGAAGTCCGCGTTTTCGTGCGCTAAGCGCAATATCCAAAAACACAAAAGGCGCGGGATGCTTCCCGCGCCCTTTTGTTTTCAGCCTCGCTAAACGTACTTTCTGAACCAAGCGAGCATTTCGCTCCAAGCCTGCTTGGCGTCCTTCTCATTGTAGGACGGACGATAGTCGGCAAAGAAGCCGTGCTGCGCGTCGGGGAAGAGTTCGAGCTTGAAATTCGTCTTGCCAGCATCGTGCAGCGCGCCGCGCATCTCCTCTATATCTGCGACCTTGATGCCTTTATCCTGACCTCCATAGAAGGCCAGCACTGGCGCATCTATCTGCGCGGCCAGATCGAGTGGATATTTCGGCCGCAAAGGGCTGACAGGCGATGGCGACCGTAGCGCGCCATAAAAGGCGACGCCTGCCTTCACTTTTTGATTGTGCGCGATATAGAGCCAGACGATGCGGCCGCCCCAGCAGAAACCGGTGATGCCCATGTGAGAAATATCCGCGCCGTCCGTGGACGCAAAGGCGACGGTGGAATCCAGATCGCTCATCACTTCTGCATCCGGCACCTTGGACACGATATCGACGAAGAGATCCTTTAGGTGATCCATGTCGTATTTTCCGGGATCGCCTTGGCGGGCATATAGCGACGGCGCAATGGCGTAATAGCCCTGATGCGCGAAGCGACGGCAGATGTCACGGATGTGCTCGTGGATGCCGAAGACTTCCTGCACGACGAGAATAACCGGCAGATTTGCCTTGCCCGCAGGCTTGGCGCGATAGCCGGGGATTTTTCCGTCGGAAACCGGAACGCTGACTTCACCAGCATCCAAACCGTTCGCGTCTGTGAGGATAGTGGCCGCGTTTAACGGCCCGGTGGCCATTGTGAAACCAGCCACCAATCCTGTCGCCGCGAAGGCGCGACGTGTGACGGACGATGCAAAATCCTTGTCCATGAAATCCTCCCCAAGAGCATTTGCGTCTTGCCAAGCGCAGCGATGGCGTTGACGCTATCGTCCGGCTCCGTCATCGGAAAGAGAATAGAATGAATTTCCGCATAGTTTTCGCTGTATTTGCATCGTTGCTGACCATTGGCGCGGCCAAAGCCGACGCGCCTGTCGCCAAGAAGCATATGATTGTCACCGACAGCCCATTCGCGACGGATGCGGGGCTTCAGATGCTGCGCGCGGGCGGCTCGGCGGTCGATGCGGCCATCGCGGCGCAGATGATGCTGACATTGGTGGAGCCGGAATCGACCGGCATCGGCGGCGGCGCGTTCGTTGTCCTTTTCGATCCGAAAGCAAAGAAAGTCACCACCTTCGACGGACGCGAGATGGCGCCGGCATCGGCCACGCCCGGCATGTTCCTCGATGCAAACGGCAAGCCGCTGGCGCATGGCGATGCAATCCCCGGCGGATTGTCCGTCGGCGTTCCGGGCGATGTCGCGATGCTTTGGCTCGCGCATCGGAAATACGGAAAACTGCCTTGGGCGAAACTCTTTCAGCCCGCGATTGCGCTGGCCGACAAAGGCTTTCCGGTTTCCAAGAAACTCTCGACCGAGCTTCGCGAATATCCGCAATTCGCGAAGATGCCCGACATCCGCGCTTACTTTTACAAACCCGACGGCTCGCCTTATGCCGAAGGCGACATCCTGAAAAACCCGGAACTTGCCAACACGCTGCGCGCCATCGCGACGGACGGGCCGAAGGCGTTTTACGAAGGCCCGGTCGCGCAGGCCATCGTGGACAAAGTGCAGCACGCGCCGATTCACTCGGCGGCCATGACACTGGACGATCTCAAAAAATATGTCGCGAAAGAGCGGCCGCCGGTGTGTGGCACCTATCGCCTCTATCGCCTCTGCTCGATGGGACCGCCGAGTTCCGGCGGCGTGGCGGTGATCCAGATTCTCGACATGCTGGAGCGGTTTCCATCGAAGGATTTGCGGCCCGGCACGCTGTCGCAAGCGCATCTCTTCACGCAGGCGAGCCGCCTCGCCTTCGCAGATCGCGCTAAGTATATGGCCGATTCCGATTTCATTCCGGTGCCGGTCACAAGCCTGACCGATCGCGCCTATCTGAGCGAACGCTCCAAGCTCATCGATCCTACAAAAGATATGGGAACGGCACAGGCTGGCGATCCGCCAATCAAGCATGCCGATTTCGCGCCGCAGCGCTCGCCGCAGCCGCAAGGCACCAGCCATCTTTCCATCGTCGATGACCACGGCGAAGCGGTGGCGATGACGACGACGGTGGAGTCGGTTCTCGGTTCGAAGATGATGGCCAAAGGTTTCGTCCTCAACAACCAGCTCACGGATTTCTCTTTCGATCCGGTGATCGACGGAAAACCGGTGGCGAACGCCCCTGCACCGGGAAAGCGTCCCCTGTCCGCCATGTCACCAACGATCGTTTTCGACGCGAAAGGACAATTCAAAATCGCCACCGGCTCGCCGGGCGGGCCGCTCATCATCGACTACACCGCGCAGTCGATCATCGACCTGATCGACGGACGGGAAACGCCAGATAAGGCCGCCGCCGAGCCGCATGTCGTCAATCTCAACTCGCCGACGCTGATCGAGAAGGGCACGTCAGCGGAGGCGCTCATCCCGCAGCTTGAGGCGATGGGGCATCATGTCGCCGAACCCCTCGTCGAGCAGAGCGGCGTGAACATCATCGAGCGTGTAAAGGGCGGCTATCTCGGCGCCGCCGATCCACGCCGCGACGGCAACGCGCGCGGGGATTAAAGCGTAGCGACGGCAAACAAACGCGAGAATGGAAACAGCGTCTTGCCGTCAGCGCGGCGGGGATAGGCGACGTTCAGCCGTGCTTTGTATTCGCGCACGAATTTCTCACGCTCCTCCGCGTCCAGCGCATCGAGATAAGGCCGCAGGCCGGTTCCGCTCACCCATTTGAACACGGCATCCTCGCCCTCCAGCACATGGAGATATTCGGTGGTCCAGATGTCCACCGACGCGGCGTGCGGCGCGAGGAAGTCGAAATAGGTTTGCGCCTTCTCCACGAAGATGCCGCGCACCTTGGCAAGCTTTTCCGCCCACGGGCCCTGCGCCGCCACATCGCGCATCAGCGTGTGCGATGGCGCATATTGGTTGTTTGGCACCTGAAATGCGAAGACGCCGCCTTTGGTCACAAAGCCCATCAGGCGCGGCAACAGCGTGTGATGATCCGGCAGCCATTGATAGGTGGCGTTGGAAAAGATCACGTCATAGCGCGTGTCAGGTGACCACGACGCCAGATCGGCGAGCACGAAATCCGCGTTTACGCCGCTCGCTTTCGCCGTCTCGATCATCTGCGGCGACGAATCGATGCCTTCGACCTTGGCGTCCGGCCATCGCTGAACGAGAAGCGCGGTCGAATTGCCGGGGCCACAACCCAGATCGGCGACGCGCCCGGGATTTTCGCTCGGTACGCGCGCGAGCAGTTCGGCAGCAGGCCGTGTGCGCTCGTCTGCGAAGGCCAGATAGGTTTTGGGGTTCCAGCTCATTCTTCCCTGTCCGGAATGGTCACGCGGAATTGCGTGCCGCTTGCATCGCTCTTGATCAGCATAACATCGCCGCCATGCGCGTGAGCAAGATCGCGCGCGATGGCAAGACCGAGGCCGGAACCGCCCGTGCGCGTACTGCCCGCGAAGGGCTGAAACAGGCGCTCGCGGATTTTCTCCGGAATGCCCACGCCGTTGTCTTCGATGTCTATATGGGTGGCGCTGCCCTCGCGCGCGGCGGTAACACGGATGGCGCCGCCCATCTCCGCCAGCGCCTCGCCGGCGTTGCGGAGAATGTTGAGCAGGATGCGGAAAAGCTGCGCTGCGTCGGCATCGATCTCAATGGTATCGCTGACCCGATCGTCGGGTGTCACACGCTCTTTGCCGGAGAGCGCCGCTTCGAGCGCTTCGTCCACGACAGGCTTCACACGGATGCTGCGGCGTTGCGGCGGATGTTCGTCCGCACGGCCGTAGCGCAGCGTGTTCGTCGCCAGTGCCACAGCATGATCGATAGAGGACACCAGGCGCGGCGCCAGACGCTGCACAGACGGATCCTCGCTTTTGGAAAGCTGGTCCGATGCCAGCTGCGCGCTGGAGAGAATGTTGCGCAGATCGTGCTGAATCTTCGCCACGGCCGTTCCCAGCGCCGCGAGCCGCGCGCGCTGGTGCAGCGAGGCATAGATGTCCTGCTGCATCGAGCCCAGCTCGCGCTCGGCGATTCCGATCTCGTCCCGCCGCGAGGAGGCGGTGACGATACGGCTGGCGTCTTCCGGATTGGCGCGGAAATTCACCATCGCTTTGGTGATGTGCCGCATCGGCCGCACCAGCACGAGATAAAGACTGATGAACACAAGGACACCCGTGACAATGGAGATGAGGAACGCCAGCAGCACGACGCCCCACGCATAAGACTTGAGCGCGGCATGGATCGGCTTCTCGTTGAGGATGACTTCGACCGCTTCGGCGGCCTTGATGCGCGTTGGCGCAATGACATGCAGAATACGCGTGTCGCCGTGCAGCAGGCAGTCCATGCCATTGATCATATCGGAGACGAGGCCCGCCTTGCGCAGATCGATCGTCACGTCGATCTTAGATGGCGTTTCGTTCGACAAAAATATTTCGCGCTGATCGGGGCGCGGCAAGAGCACCGCGATGGCGCCGGCGCGTGTGAGAAGTTGCGCGCGCAAGGCGGGCGACAATCCGTTCTGCGGCTCGGTGAAGGGAAGAATCGCGATCTCGGCGGTTTCCACTTGCCGGTCGAGCAGGCTTCGATGATAGCGCCCGATCGACGGCACGAAGATCGCCACCTGCGTCAGCATCACATAGAGAATGGTGAGCAGCAGAAGCCGTCCGGACAGGCTGTGGGCGACAAGAGCCCAGCCCTCCGCAAGCCTTGTGCGTCCGCTTTTCGCCATCCCCGCCATGAAGACGGAAGATGGGGGCTAAATGAAGCAGCGAAAAGGCAAATCCGCAGCGATCACGCATATTTTAGGAATAAAATGGTGGGGCCGCCCGGATCGGTTGACAGGCCCACCCCTCCCCCTTAGAAACCGCGCTCTTTCGAAGAGGCCCGGCAAAGTCCGGGATTAAGCCATGAAGCGCCCCTATCAGCCGAGCAAAATCGTCCGCAAGCGGCGTCATGGATTCCGTTCGCGCATGGCCACGGCTGGCGGACGCAAGGTGCTGGCGCGTCGCCGCGCGCATGGCCGCAAGAAACTCTCCGCCTAACCCGCTTCACGGGCCCAAGATGCCCGTCATGGACCGCCTTAAAAATCGTCCAGATTTCCTGCGCGCCGCGCGGGGAATCCGCCGTTCGACAACCAGCCTGACTCTGGAACTTTGCCCGACACCGGAGGCTGTTTCCGGCCATATCCGCGTCGGCTTCACCGCCAGCCGCAAGGTTGGCAACGCGGTGGCCCGCAACCGGGCGAAAAGGCGGCTTCGGGCCGCCGCTGCGGCTGTTCTTCCCCTTCATGGCCGCGATGGGCATGACTATGTTCTGGTCGCGCGGACGGCGACGATGACAAGAGATTTCGCCGATCTGCTCAACGATCTTTCGGGCGCCCTCGGTGCCGCCCATGCCCGGCTCGACAAGCCCAATCGGGGAGATGCCAAGTGAAGGATGGAGCGACATCGCTGCTCATGCGCGCAGGCACTGCCGCGCTGGTGGCGCCAATTCGCTTCTACCGGCGCTTCCTCTCGCCGCTGCTGCCGCCAGCCTGCCGCTATCAACCTACCTGTTCGCAATATGCTATCGAGGCGATACAGACCCACGGGCCGCTCAAAGGATTCTGGCTGGCGCTGAAACGCGTCGGCCGCTGCCACCCCATTCACTGGCTGGGCGGATCGGAAGGTTTCGATCCCGTGCCACCGCGCAAATAGAAAACCAGAAGAAGAACAATGGAAAACAAGAATCTCCTGCTTGCCGTGTTGCTGTCCGCCGCCGTGTTGTTCGGCTGGCAATATTTCGTGGCCGGCCCGCAGATGAAAGCCGAGCAGCAAAAGCAGGCGATTCTGGCCAAAGAGAAGGGCACCGAGACCAAACCCGAAGCGACCGCCGCAAAAGCACAAGAGATTGCCGCCATCATTCCGCGCAGCCAGGCGTTGAAGTCGACCGGCGGGCGTGTGGTCATCTCGACACCGACCGTCGACGGTTCGCTCAGCCTGACCGGCGCGCGCTTCGACGATCTGCAGCTGCGCCATTATCACGAGACCGTCGATCCCAAGAGCCCGGAAATCGTTCTGCTCTCGCCCAAAAGCACCGCTTATCCCTACTACGCGATCTATGGCTGGGTCGCCGCGACCGGCGATCATGTGAAGTTGCCCGACGACAACACGCCGTGGACGTTGGCGAGTGGCAAGGTCTTGTCGCCCGATCATCCGGTGACGTTGCGCTGGGACGATGGCGAGGGCCTCGTCTTCACGCGCACGATCTCGGTGGACGATCAATACATGTTCACCGTCAGCGACAGCGTCGCCAACACAAGCGGCAAGGCGCACACGCTGTTCCCGTATGCCTATGTCGCGCGTCAGGGCGTTCCGCCCGAAACACAGCACTATTGGGCGCTGCATGAAGGCTATGTCGGCGTTGCCGACGGCTCGCTGAAAGACGCCAAATACGACGACTTTAAGAAAGACGAGCCGCCGCAGACTTTCCACTCTAACGGCGGATGGCTCGGCATCACCGACAAATACTGGATGGCCGCCGTCGTGCCGCCGCAGAACGAAGCGATGGACGCCAGCTTCAGCGCCTCGCCCTATCGCGACACCAAAGCCTATCAGGCCGATTACCGCCTGGGTGCGCACACCATTGCGCCGGGACAGACGATTGCGGTGACGCAACGCCTGTTCGCGGGCGCCAAGGTCGTCTCCGTCATTCAGGACTACGAAAAGAATCTCGGCATCGCGAAATTCGACTACGCCATCGACTGGGGCTGGTACTCTTTCTTCACTCGCCCGATGTTCTGGGTGTTGGACCGGGCATCGCAGTTCTTCGCGAAGTTCGGTTTCACCGGCAGCTTCGGCCTCGCCATTCTGTTGCTGACCGTGCTAATCCGCGGCGCGTTGTTCCCGCTCGCCAATGCCGGCTTCAAGCAGATGACGCGCATGAAGAAGCTGCAGCCGGAGATGGAGCGCATCAAGGAGCGCCACAAGGACGACCGCGTCGCCCAGCAGCAGGAGACGATGGCGCTCTACAGCCGCGAAAAGGTGAACCCGGTGTCGGGCTGCCTGCCGATGCTGATCCAGATTCCGATCATGTTCTCGCTGTACAAGGTGTTCCTCGTCACCATCGAGATGTATCACGCGCCGTTCTATGGATGGATCAAGGACCTCTCTGCGCCAGATCCGACGTCGATCATCAACCTGTTCGGGTTGCTGCCGTTCAATCCGCATGCGGTGCTGCCGACGTTCCTGACCTTCCTCAGCATCGGCATCTGGCCGGTGATATTGGGCGTCACCCAATGGGTACAGACCAAGATGAACCCCGCGCCCGCCGATCCGGTGCAGGCGCAGATGTTCGGCTACATGCCGATCCTCTTCACCTTCATGTTCGCCTCGCTGCCCGCGGGCCTTGTGATCTATTACACCTGGAGCAATATCCTCACGCTCCTCCAGCAATATGTGATGATGCGCCGGCACGGGGTCGAGATTCATCTCTTCAACAATCTGAAGCTGCCGGCGGCGCTGAAGCGCCTCAGCGCGCCCAAGTCCGAAACGCCGGCCGAGTGAGCGAAGACGACAAGACGGACGAGGAGAAGCGCGGGGACAACGAACGCGCGCGCAAGCTGTTTGCCGGCGAGTGCGATTTCGTGGCCGGGGCGACAACACCGGACGTGTTTCCGCCCGCGAGCCTGCCGGAGATTGCTTTTGTCGGCCGCTCCAATGCGGGCAAGTCGAGCCTGATCAACGCGATCACCGGCCGCTCGGCGCTGGCGCGGGTGAGCCACACGCCGGGGCGCACGCGGCAGATCAACTTCTTCAATCTTGGCGCACGCGTCATGTTGGTGGACTTGCCCGGGTATGGCTATGCCAAGGCCTCGAAAGCGATGACAGCGGAATGGAACCAGCTCATCACCACTTATCTGCGCGGGCGTCCCAGTTTGCGCCGCGTGGTGCTGCTGGTGGATTCGCGGCGCGGGATCATGGATAGCGATGAAGAAGTGCTGACTCTTCTGGATCGGGCTGCCATGTCCACCTTGGTGGCGCTCACCAAGATCGACGAGTTGAAACCGGCCGAACTGAAAGCTGTCGTCGCCGAGACGGAGGTGAAGGCGGCCAAGCACACCGCCGCCTATCCCAAAATTTTCGTCACCTCGTCGCGGGAAAAGTGGGGGCTGGACCCGCTCAAGGTGAATCTTCTTTTGTTGGCCGAGGCCTGAGCTTTCGGGTATAAGCCTAAAACTTCAGCGGAAACTCTCATGGCCCTGCAGGACGACGTCGGAACCGGACCGGAACGCTCCTTGCGCGTTCTCGCGCGCTGGCGCCAGACCGCGCGCGTCCTCGTCGAGGCGCTGCCGTTCATCCTGCGCTATGAGAAGCGCACCATCGTCGTGAAGTATGGCGGCCACGCAATGGAGAATGGCGTCTCCGAGAATTTCGCGCAGGACATCGTGCTGATGAAGATGACGGGCATCGATCCCATCGTCGTCCATGGCGGCGGCCCGCAGATCGGCAACATGCTCGCGCGCCTGCAGATTCCATCGACCTTCGTGGATGGGTTGCGCGTCACCGATCAGGCGGCGATCGAAGTCGTCGAGATGGTGCTGACCGGCACCATCAACAAGCAGATCGTCACCGGCATCAATGCCGCCGGTGGCCGTGCGGTGGGCATCTCCGGAAAGGACGGCAATCTCGTCGTCGCCAAGAAGCTCGAGCGCATGAAAATGGATCCCAAGACGCTGCAATCGCGGCCGGTGGATTTGGGCTTCGTCGGCGAGCCGGAGAAGGTGAACGGCGAGGTGCTGCGCACGATCATCAATTCCGATCTTATTCCCGTGGTGGCGCCTATCGGCGTCAGCGCGAAGGGCGAGACCTACAACATCAATGCCGATACGGTGGCGGGCGCGGTTGCCGGCGCGATGAGTGCTGCGCGTCTTCTGCTGCTCACCGATGTCGAAGGCGTGCTCGACCGCGAGGGCAAGCTTATTCCCGAACTGACGGCGACCGAAGCGCGCGAGCTGATCGCCGACGGCACGATCTCCGGTGGCATGATCCCCAAAATCGAAACCGCCATCGAGGCGGTGGAAGCTGGCGTATCGGGCGCGGTTATCCTGGACGGCCGCATCCCCCATGTGCTGCTGCTGGAGCTCTTCACCGAGCACGGCGCCGGAACCATGATCGTCAAAGGATGATGCTTCGGTTGCGTGCGGGCGCGCTTTTGTTGTTCAGTGCCGTTTTTCTATTTCTATCGCCTTACCCCGCGCAGGCATCGCTGCAAGTCTGCAACCGCACGAGCTATGTGCTTTATGCCGCCGAAGGCTGGACGATAAACACCGACAATTTCACGCAAGGCTGGAACCGGATCGTGCCCGGCTCCTGCGCTACGCCGATCGCCGGAATGCTGACCGCGCAGAATTACTATCTTTACGCACGAAGCTCGTCCGCCCATTCGGGAACTGCGCGCGAATGGGGCGGACAGATTGAGCTCTGCGCCAAAGACACCAATTTCTCCCTGAAGACACCCACCGCCTCGCCGACCTGCACCAGCGGCGACGCGTTCACGATGCCCTTCGCGCCTGTCGACACCCATCGCATGCAAAGTTGGACGGCGACGCTCACGGAATCGCCACAAATCGCAACCGATGAAGCGGCGCGCACCGCTGGAATCGAACGTCTGCTGCGTGATAATGGCGACAAGTTTGCCAACGCGCAGCAGCGCGACGCCGCCCTGAAGAGCTTTCGAGCCAAATTGAAGATCGCGCCGAGTGCAGGCACGGCCGATCTTTTCGATGCGCTGGAAACAGAGGCGATGAAGGCCTCTTCGCCCGCGGGTTATTCGATCTGCAACGACACGGCCGGCGAAATCTGGACCGCGCTCGCCTTCCGCGACGGCAAACAATCATTGGCGGCAGGCTGGTGGAAGATTCCGGCCGGAGCCTGCGCTCATGCGCTGACGCAGCCCCTGACGCTCGATGCGGTCTATATCCACGCCGAAGGACACAACAAACCCAATCTCGTGAGCGGGCAAGACAAGTTCTGCACGACCAATATCACCTTTCAAGTGACGAAGACGGGCGATTGCACCAAGCGCGGGTTGAGCGAGACCGGCTTTGCCACGACCAGCACCAAGGGCCGCTCCGGCTACACCGCGCATATCGGCGAGAAGGGGCTCTTGCCCGCGCCGTCTCAGGCTTCGATGCCGAAATAGTTGAGATGCCAGAGCATCTCATCCTCGGTCAGCGGAAAATCGACGCCATCGCGCGCCGGCAATAGCTCGCC
>DASXHQ010000120.1:0-49505 GCA_036488415.1 Rhizomicrobium sp. | reverse complement strand
GCGGTTCTTCGCCGTGACTTCGCCGGGGAATAATATCTCGTAGCAGATCAGCGGACCGATCGGCGGCGCACCGGGAACGGAGAATGTCTGCGGCCCACTGCCGAACCCGAAACTGCCGGGGATGTTCACAATATTGGAGAGCCCGAGCGTCCGCAGAAACGACGGCACATATTCGCCGAACGGCACGAGATGAAATTTGTCGTAAGTGCCGATCAACTGGCCGCCATGCGCAAAGATGTAGAGGCTGTTGAAAAATTTTGGCTCCTGTTCCGGCACGACTTCCACGCGCGCGGCGCCCGTCATCAGCACGCGATTGGTGCCGGTGAGAATGGCGACGTCATCGAGTGCCTGTCCATTTCGCGCGAGAAGAAAGGGCGGTGCCGCCTCCGGCCAGATGATGTGTGTTGGCGCAGGGCCATTCTTTGCAAGGCTCAAATCCATCAATTCGCGCCAATGCTGTGCGCGCAGCGATGGCAGATATTTGTCCTGCTGCGGCACGTTGGGCTGAACCAGCCGCAGGCGGACGCCCGGAACATTCGGTACGGCGTGGTTCAGGCGAATTGCGCCGCCGATCCAAATCGCGATGAAAAGAAGAAACAGCGCGGCAGGCGCAGGCCATTCCCTTGCTCGCGAAGGCGCAAAAAGAAGCGCCAGCGAAGCTCCGAACAGGACTGTCAGGAGTGACAATCCATAGATGCCGATGATGGACACGCTTTGCAGAACGGCAAATGACGCGTCCCAGCCATAGCCCGGCAGGTTCCACGGAAAACCGGTGAAGATGTTTCCCCGCAGCCATTCCGCCGCCGCGTAGCAGGCGGTGAGGATGAGGATGCGTGGCCAGCCATCGCGCCAAAAATAAGCCGACACCGCACTCGCAAGCGCGATGAACAGCGCCAACCCGCCGGGGAAAATCAGCGCGATGAAGGGCAATTGCCACAGATGATCGGCGCTATCGACGAGAAACGCGTAGCCCACCCAATAAAGGCCCACGAGGAATTGCCCAAAACCGAAGGCCCAGCCCGCAAAAGCCGCGCTGCGAACCGGGCGCGGATGCATGGCGGCGCCATCGATCAGAAGGACAAGCGCGGCAAAGCCGAGCAGAAGAAAGGGCCACAAACCGAAGGGCGCGAAGGAGAGCGCGGACAAGGCACCGGCCGCGAAGGCGAATAGAAATCGCCGCCAACCGGCGAGCCCGCGAACGAACGCGCCGGCGGTATCGAGAAGTTGAATCATCAGCCCTGCGCTTCCGCCGGTTTCGGCGGCGGCTTCAGCCTCACCCGGCGCACGCGGCGCGGATCGGCTTCCAGAATCTCGAACTGCACGCCGGAGGGATCGGTGACGATTTCGCCGCGCTGCGGCAGCCGCCCCATCAGCGCCACGACCAGACCCGCCAGCGTATCGACTTGGTCCTCAGGGTCGGGCGGTTGCAGATCGATACCCGTTTGATCGCGAAAATCCTCCAGCGATATGCGCGCATCGGCTTCGAATGCGCCGCCCGGAAGAGACTTCACGCGTGGCGTGTCATCCGTGTCGTGCTCGTCGTCGATGTCGCCCACGATCTGCTCCACGAGATCCTCAATGGAGACAAGGCCGTCGGTGCCGCCATATTCATCGATTACCAAAGCCAGATGATTATGTGAGCGCTGCATCCTGAGAAGCAGATCACGCGCCGGCATGGACGGCGGCACGACTTCCACTTCGCGCTTGAGCGACGCGATCGGAACATCCGGCCAGCGCAACACGCCGTCGGCATCGCGCTCGATCAGGCCGAGCACATCCTTCACATGGATGACTCCGATGGGATCGTCCAAAGTTTCGCGATAGATCGGGATGCGCGAATGCTGCGCCTCGCGAAAGCGCGCGATGAGATCGCGGAAAGACGTGGATTCCTCGACGGCCACAATGTCGGTGCGCGGCACCATGACGTCGCCCACCTTGATCTCGCCGAAGCGCAACAGGTTGGAGAGCATGGTGCGCTCCTGCGGCGAAAGCTGCGCGCTTTCGCGCTCGCTCTCTTCGATCACCTCTTCGAGGCTTTCGCGCATGGCCTGCGCGTCCTGATCGCCGCCGAGAAGCCGGACGAGACGGCGGAACAACGAATTGGGACGATCGGACGATGAAGTTGAATCAACCATGCCGGTTCGCGGACTTCCTGCGGGCGAGAGTGCGGTTCTCAGCATAAGGATCGGCGATGTCGAATTCAGCAAGAATTTCGCGCTCCAACCCTTCCATGCGCGCCGCTTCCTTGGGCTTTTCGTGATCATGCCCCAGAAGATGCAAGGTCCCATGCACAGCCAGATGCGCCAGATGATCGGCGAAGCGCTTGCCCGATTCGTCCGCCTCGCGCTTCACCACGCCATAGGCAATGGCGACATCGCCCAAATAACCGTCGGGATTTGCGTCGGCCGGAAACGACAGCACATTCGTTGGCCTGTTCTTGCCGCGGAAGAGCGTGTTCAGCTCTTTGAGCTTCGCATCCCCGCTGAGAAGGATCGTGAGCGAACCCTTCACCTTCTCGCGCTCCAGCGCGCGAAGCGCTGCGCGCTTCATCCGCGCGCGCACCGGCGCCGAAATCTTTTTCCACTTCAGATCTTCGATAATGATGTCGATGCTGCGAACCGGCTTTCGCGTCATTCGCCGCCCGCATCCTTGCGATAGCGGGGCGGCAAAAACCCGCCGCGATTCTGATTGTCGTAAGCGCGCACGATGCGGCCGACGAGCGGATGACGCACGACGTCCTTGTCGGAGAACTGCGCCGTGGCGACGCCTTCGACACCGGAGAGAATGCTCAACGCTTCATTCAATCCTTCCGCACGGCCACCGGGCAAATCGCTCTGCGAAACATCGCCCGTCACCACCATGCGCGAGTCCTCGCCAAGCCGCGTCAGAAACATCTTCATTTGCGCCGAGGTGCAGTTCTGCGCTTCGTCCAGAATGACAAAGGAATGGGCCAGGGTGCGGCCGCGCATGAACGCCAACGGCGCAACTTCGATCACGCCGGTTTCCATCATGCGCGCGGCCTTGTCCCCCAGCGTGTCGAACAACGCGTCGTAAAGCGGGCGCAGATAAGGATCGATCTTCTCTTTCAGATCGCCGGGCAGAAAGCCCAACCGTTCGCCGGCTTCCATTGCGGGGCGCGAGAGAATGAGGCGCTCGACCTTGCGCTCATAAAGCAGATGCGCCCCGAAGGCGGCCGCGAGATAGGTCTTGCCGGTGCCGGCGGGACCGATGCCGAACACGAGCGGATGGGTGCGCATCAGATCCAGATACGCCGCTTGCGCCGGCGAACGCGCGCGGGTGATTTTGGAGGCCGCCGTCTTGATCGAAGGCTGGCCGAAATCCGCCGCCGCGCGATTGTCCGGCGCGTGGGACGCAAAGCGGATTTCCGCATCGACCTCCGCCGAACCGATGGCATCGCCCGTTTCGGCCCGCGCATAAAGCGCGCGCAAAACAGTGGCAGCGCGTTCGCGCGCTTCCGGCGCGCCCTCGATGGAAACCAGATTGCCGCGCATGTCGACGCGCACATTCAGGCTCTTCTCGACATGAACGAAATTGCGATGCTGCGAACCGCCGAGTGCGGCCAGCAGGGCGTTGTCCGCGAATTCCAGCGTCAATTGCTCACGTTTTTTGCCTTTGGCGCTCAAGAAGCTGCCCCGGCGAATTCGTCCAGCAGACGCGCGGAAAGGCTGTTGGGAAAGACTTTCTCGATCTTCACCGGGACGATCTTGCCCAGAAGGTGATCGGCATTGTCCGCATGGACCGGCTGCAGGAAAGGGCTGCGGCCAATGGCCTGCCCAGCCTGACGGCCTTTTTTTTCGAACAAGACATCCATCGTCTTGCCTTCGCAGGATTTGTTGAAGGCGCGTTGCTGGGCGAAGAGAAGCGTCTGCAATTCTTCCAGCCGCGCGGCTTTCACATCTTCGGCGATCTGCTTCTGCGACGCGGCGGGCGTGCCGGGGCGCGGGCTATATTTGAAGGAGAAGTGCGAGGCGTAACCGACCTCGCGCACCAGCGCCATCGTATCGGCGAAATCCTTGTCGGTTTCACCCGGAAAGCCGACGATGAAATCGGACGACAAGGCGATGTCGGACCGCATCGCGCGGATGCGTTCGACCAGACGCAGATAATCGTCGTGCGTGTGCTGGCGGTTCATGGCATCGAGGATGCGATCCGATCCCGACTGCACCGGCAGATGCAGATAGGGCATCAACGCTTCGACATCGCGATGCGCCTCGATCAGATCGTCGCCCATATCGCGCGGATGGCTGGTCGTATAGCGGATACGGTCGAGCCCCTTGATCGTGGCCAGCTTGCGGATCAACTGCGCCAGACTCCAGGCCTCGCCATCCGCGCCTTCGCCCGAATAAGCATTCACATTCTGGCCGAGCAGCGTGATCTCGCGCACGCCTTTCTCCGCAAGCTTGCGCGCTTCACGTTCGATCTGCGCCACGGGGCGCGAATATTCGGCGCCCCGCGTATAAGGCACCACACAGAAGGTGCAGAACTTGTCGCAACCTTCCTGCACGGTGAGGAATGCCGTCGGTCCGCTGGTCGCGATCTCTTCCGGCAACGTGTCGAATTTCTCTTCCACCGGAAAATCGGTGTCGAGCGCGTGGCCCTTCTCGCGGCTGATGCGCGCGATCAACTCGGGCAAGCGGTGATAGCTTTGCGGGCCGACGACGATATCGACCGCGCTTTGGCGCCTGACGATTTCCGCGCCTTCCGCCTGTGCCACACAGCCCGCGACCGCGATCAACATTTTGCCACCGGCTTGCGCTTTTTCTTCCTTCAGCGCGCGCAGCTTGCCGAGTTCGGAATAAACTTTATCTGCGGCCTTCTCGCGGATGTGGCAGGTGTTGAGGATGACCATGTCGGCCGCATCCGGCGCATCAGCCGGGGCATAACCCAGCGGCGCCAGCAGATCCGCCATGCGAGCGGAATCATAGACGTTCATCTGGCAGCCATAGGTCTTGATGAAGAGCTTTTTCATGGCCTTTTCGGCATTTGCCGGGGCGTTATGGGCCGAAGGGACGGTGTCAGACAAGGCTTACTCGGCCGCCGCCGGAAGCTGCGCCGGAACAGCAGTTTGCCGCCCTGCGAGCCCCGCCAAAGCCAGCGCCTGCCCCTGCCGGATCTTCTCCTCGACGATCCGCGCAAGGTTTTTGCGCCCACCCACCTGGTCCACCATCAACGGTTCGTGGAATTGAATGACGACATCCACCGGCCCGGTTTTCAAGCCTTCCCATAGATGGTCAATCAGTTCCATGTCGCCATACCAGGCAAAGAGCGGACGGTTCTCCCGCCCCATGGGAATGCCATGCAGGCCGACATAGGTGATGGAGACGGGTTGCACCGGCACATAGACTGGCTTGCCCTGCGCATCTGTCCCAACCTGCGATTCCGCCGCGCCCATCAACGCGCTCTTGAACGGCAGCACGCGGTTGCCGTCATTCGACGTGCCTTCGGGGAAAAGCACCAGCGCATCGCCTTCCAGCAGCCGCTCGCGAATTTGATCGCGCGATTCACCGGTCTTGGACCGGCGCTCGCGTTCGACGAACACCGTGCGCTGCAGGCGCGCGAAAGTGCCGAACAAGGGCCATGTCGCCACTTCGCTCTTGGCGACAAAGGACACGCGCGCGATGCCGCCCAGCGCCAGAATGTCGAGATAGGATGTGTGGTTGGACACCATTAGCACGCCACGGTCCTGCACCGGCTTTCCGATGATGGTGACACGAATACCGAAGAGGCGCGAAAGAAAGCGCTGATAGCGTTCCGGGATGTCTTTGTAGCCCAGCATTTTGAAGCGCAGCGCGAAGGTTTGGTAGGGGATGACCACGAGCGAGGACAACAGGAACGTCCCCAGAATGCAGGCGGCGCGGAGCGAACCCATCGAAATCAGTGGCCCGTCGGCTTCTTGCCACGCGGCACGCCATACAGCTCCAGCCGGTGATCGACCAACTCGAAGCCGAGCTCGTCCGCGATCATGCGTTGGAGGCGCTCGATGTCCTCGTTGCGGAATTCGATCACGCGGCCGGTCTGTAGATCGATGAGATGATCGTGATGGGCGTCCGGTACTTCTTCATATCGCGAGCGGCCGTCGCGGAAGTCATGGCGCTCCAGAATGCCGGCATCTTCGAACAGCTTCACGGTGCGATAGACGGTGGCGATAGAGATGTGCGGGTCGATGGCGGAGGCGCGGCGGTAGAGTTCTTCCGCGTCAGGATGATCTTCGGCTTCCGACAGCACGCGCGCGATCACCCGGCGTTGCTCAGTCATCCTGAGGCCCTTGTCCGCGCAAAGTTGCTCGATCCGCGTCACACTTGGCTTCCCATCCTGCTTTGGGCGGACTTTAGAGGGTTTCTCCGGGTTTTCCCATCGCCAGTGGAAGCCCGGCTGAAAGCACCAGAGCATCATCGCCGTCCTCATAATAGGCTTTGCGCTGGCCCACTTCGCGAAAGCCATATTTTTTATAGAGGTTTCGCGCCGGAAGGTTGGCGGCGGCCACCTCCAGAAAGATGCGGATCGCACCTTCTTCCGCGGCCCGATGGCAGGCCTGTTTCAGAAGCTGCGATGCAAGACCCCGCTGGCGCATGTCGGGACTGATGGCCACCGAGAGAATCTCGGTTTCATCGGCTGCGACGCGCGCCAGAATAAAGCCGTCCAGATCGTCTTCTTCGGCCACCAGCGCGAACACGCCCGGTCCATCGAGCAGGCGTCTCATTGCGATTTCGTCCCAGGCGCGGGCGAAGGCGCGGGCATGCAGGTCTGCCAATGCCGCGAGATCGCGCAAGCTTGCAGGCCGGATCGTCATGCCGAAGCCGGCAGCTTGGCGTCGGGCGCACGCAGATAAAGCGGATGCGGCGCTTCGGACGGCTCCGGCGCCCGCGCTGCCAGCCGCGCGACCCACAGGGCATCGGGCTGGCGAATGACGGTGACACAGCCCTGCTTCATCCGCGCCGCGACGAATTCCGCCGCCGTGCCGGCGAGCGCGACGCCTGCATTTTGCGGAATCGCTTTGGCGATTCTGTTTGCCGCATCGTCCAGCGACAAGATTTCCGGCGCCAGGAGAAGCGCGTCTTTGGACGCGATCGCAAGATAGGCTTCGCCGCGGCGCGCATCGTGAATCGCGGCGGCATATTCGAGCTTCGATTCATCCATCGCTGCGGCGCACATCGCTTCCAGCGTGGTGACGCCGATGAGCGGTTTTTTCAGCGCGATACGAAGTCCACGCATGAAGGCAAGCCCAACACGTTGACCGGTGAAGGTGCCGGGGCCGGTTGTCACCGCCAGACGATCGATGTCTGCGAAAGGGATGCCGGATTCGCGCATGGCGTCTTCCACCATCGGCGCGAGAGCCTCGGCGTGGCCGCGCTCCATCGTCACGAAGCGATGCGCCAGAACCTGCGCGCCGTCCAGCACCGCGACGGAGCAGGCGCCAAGCGCGGTGTCGGCTGCGAGGATTCTCACTAAACGGCTTCGACGGCGGTCACTTCCGGAATGTAGTGACGCAGCATATTCTCGATGCCGTTCTTCAGCGTCATCGTGGAAGACGGACAGCCCGCGCAGGAGCCGCGCATGTGCAGCGACACGACGCCGGAGCTTCCGTCATAGGCGCGGAAGATAATATCACCGCCGTCATTGGCGACGGCGGGGCGCACGCGGGTGTCGAGCAATTCCTTGATCTGCGAAACGATTTCCGCATCATCGTCCGAGAATTTCTCTTCATCCGATGCTTCTTCGCTGCCGCCTTCGATCAGCGGCGCGCCGCGCGTGAAATGCTCCATGATCGCGCCCAGGATCGACGGCTTCAGATGCCGCCAGTCACTCTTGTCCGACTTGCTCACCGAAATGAAATCCGAACCGAAGAACACGCGCGTCACATCGCTGTTCGCGAACAGCGCGCGCGCCAAAGGCGAACGCTCAGCGGCTTGCGCATCCGGAAAATCGGCAACCGACGCTTCGCCCATGACCTCGCGGCCGGGGAGGAACTTCAAGGTTGCCGGATTCGGCGTGGATTCGGTTTGAATGAACATCGGCATATCTCCAATTGGGCTTTACATGGACCCGGTGCGGAGATCGATCAAGACCGCCTCAGAAATCCGAGACGATGCCCTTCTTTTCCCAGTCGCCATAGCGCGTGGGTTCGGGGCCCTTGGGGCCATTCACCTCTTTGGGGTGTGGACTTTCCGGTGGCGGTGCAGCACGGCGCGCATCGGCTTCGGCGCGGGCGCGTTCACCCGCCTCGCGGATGCGCCGCTCGATCTCCGCCTTACCCGGTTTCTTTGCCGCCGCCATGACGATGAGCTAGGACCAGCGGATGCGAAAGGCAAGAGCATGAGCGCCGCCGGGGTTCCCGCGCGTGCCGCGGCTGTGAAAATCCTGGGCGAAGTGCTGCGCAAGCGCCGTCCGCTGGATGCCGTCGAGATCGACGTGATCGCGCAAAGCGGTCTTGAACCGCGCGATGCCGGTTTCGCGCGCGCCATCGCTGGAGAGACGCTGCGCCGCTTCGGCCAGATCGACGCGTTGATCCGCGCCTTCGTATCGAAAGCGCCGCCACCGCACCGTTCCGGCCCTACTCTGGAAATATTGATGGCCGGTGTCTGCGAACTTCTGTTTCTCGATGTCGCGCCGCATGCCGCTGTCGATGCCGCAAACCGGCTAGCGTCCACCGATCAGAAAGCCGTTCACTTCAAGCCGCTCATCAATGCCGTGCTGCGGCGCACGTCAAAGGAAGGCAAAGGATTTCTCGCGGCGAAAGACGCCGATCGTCTCAACACGCCGGACTGGCTCTGGCAAAGCTGGTGCGCGGCTTATGGCGATCAGACCGCGCGCGCGATTGCATCGGCGCACTTACGTCAACCGCCAACAGATTTTGTTTTGAAAGATGACGCGGCCGCACCGGCTGGCGCAGCGCAACTCTTCGGCAATGTCTGGCGTATGGCGGAGACCGGCCGCGTCGACCTGCTGGAAGGTTTCAGCGATGGCGCGTGGTGGGTGCAGGATTTCGCGGCATCCCTGCCCGCACGCCTGCTCGGCGACGTGCGCGGACAGCGCGTGGTCGATCTGTGCGCGGCGCCTGGCGGCAAGACCATGCAGCTTGCGGCGATGGGCGCGCAGGTGACAGCGGTGGAGCGTGAGCCATCGCGCATGGCGCGGTTACGGGAGAATATGCAGCGCGCAAAGCTCGACGCGGAATTGATCGAGGCGGATATGCGCGATGCCGAGATTGCGCCTGCACCGTTCGTGTTGCTCGATGCGCCCTGTAGCGCCACCGGCACGATCCGCCGTCATCCTGAATTGCCCTGGATCAAAAGCGCGTCGGACATAAATCTCACCGCGCAAGCTGCCGGAGAATTGCTCGACGCGGCGGCCGAGATGGTCGCGCCGGGCGGAACGCTGATCTTCGCCGTGTGTTCGCTTGAACCTGAGGAGGGGCCGGAACAGGTCGAAGATTTTCTGGCGCGCAACGACGGCTTTCAGCGCAAAGCGATCACGGCGGAAGGACTCTTCGGTCTTCGCGAATTGATCGACACGAATGGCAATCTACGCACCTTGCCCTGCCATCTCGCCGGCAAAGGCGGCATGGATGGGTTCTACGCCGCGCGGCTGATCCGCAGCTAGGTCCTAAGACAAACGACCCAACGCATAAGCCAGCGCGAGATAGATCTTGCCGGTGTCGGCGCTGAGAAGGCTCGATGCCAGCAAGCCACCACCATCGCCTTCCTTGGCGCGCGAAAGAAGCGCCTCGAATTCGGTGATGTAGGTATTCGCCGCCTCGCGAAAATGCGCGTTCTCGCGATTGAGCGTGGCGATGCGATTGACCGTGGTGTCATCGATGGCGTTGGCGAGACGTCGTGCAAAGACGCTGCGGTCGCCCTCCAGATAACGCCGCCATTCCTCATCGCCGGGGCCGGTGTCCCCGATCGCTTCCAGATCCACTGCCATGTCCGCGAGCGCCGCCTGCAATGCGCCCAGCGCCGCCGCGGCCACGGGCCTCAGTTCTTTCGAGCGCTGCTCGTTGGTTTCGACATTGGCGATGAGCGTGGACATGTCCCACGACTTGTTTTCGCCTTCCTTGCGCTTGGAGCGCTGGGTGAGCTTACGGGCCATGCCCAAGAGCCCGTCGCTGCCTGTTTCCTGTACGGGCTGTTCGGCCTGCGGTTGACGCTGACCGGTCTGCGCCACGCGGCGCGTATGAATAGTGGACAAGGTGCGGGCAGAGAGATCGAGAATTTCCTCGGTCTCGCTGCGCACCATTTCGCGCACGCGCTTGGCTTCCTGCTGCGCCACGCCGGGCAGGATGAGAAGATGCTTCTCTACTTCGGCGACGGCCCCAGCCAGCGAATCCTTGATCTGGCTGGTTTCGGCGGCGAGCTGGCTGGCGGCGCGGAGCAAGCGCTCGCATTCCGCCATCGCCTCGCCCACCAGCGCCTTGGCATGTCCCTTGGCTTCGGTCGCAGTTTCGCCGATCAGCGTCTGGGCGCCGGCACCTGCGTCATGCAACGAGTGAACCAGCCGCGACAGCGTGGCGTTCGCCGCATCGGTTGTCTCTTTCATGCGATCGGCTTCGCGGCTGTAGCTTTGCGTCAGTTGCGTCGCGCGGGCGACGCCGTTGGCCATGATGGTTTCGATTTGGCGCTCGGTATCGCCGGCGAGATTTCCGAACTTGTCGGCCTGTGCGTAGAGCGCCTGGATCGCCGTCTCCAGAGCATTGCGTTGCTGGGACAACGCGGTCTCGAAGCTTGTGCTGTCGTCTTTCAGGCGGCCCAGCAATTCGTTCATCGCGAGACGATGTTTCTCGTGCCGGCCCAGAATGAACTCCGAGCGCGCCATCGCGGCGTCCGACACCGATTCGATCTGCTTGGCCTGACGATCGATCTCGACGGCGGCCTGATGCGGCGCCTGCGCGGCGGCTTCGGCGGCGATGCGGAAATTCGATGCTTGGGTGTCCAGCGACTGCCCTGCGGTGCGCAGCGTGCCTTCCGCGGTTTCGATGGTCGCCTTCAATTGGGCCACGCGGCCAGCAACGACTTCGCTGGCGCGCGATGCGCTGTCGGACAAGGTCCCGGCGACGTTGTCGATGCGCTCGCGCTCCTGGCTCAGCCGCGCGGCAACGGCTTCGGCGCGCACATCGGCACGCGCGCCCGCTTCGTCGAGAGCAGCGATCTGATTTTCGAGAACCGTTTCCAGCGCGCGCAGACGAGCAAAGGCGCCATCGAGACCGGCGTTCAACGCATCGAGCTCGCGGCGCACGGCGCGGCCAAGGCGCGCTGCGGTGCGCGAGGCGGTTTCATCCGCCGAGAACAAACGATCCGTCGCTTCCGCGAGTGCTTGCGCGGCGCTGTTCATCGCGTGACCGCGCATGAAGGCCCAGCCGATGGAGACGAACAGCAGTGGCGGCGCGAAGATCGAAACAGCGATGAGTGCAATCTGATACGGATTCATCAACGCCAAACCGGCGGGTTTGTAGAAGCCGAGAACGAAGGCACCGGCGGCGCCGATCCAAAGCGCCGAGACCACGAGCGAGAAGACCACTGCGCCGTATCCGGCGCGCGCGCGCGGTGCGCGGCGCTCCTGGGCGACCGTCTCTTCGCTGAAGTTTTCCGCGGACTGCAGCAGCACAGGCTGGCCGCGCTCGGATCCGTAAGACGCCACGACTGATCCCTTCGAAGGATGACGCACCACTTTAACCATCATCGCCGCCAAATCGCGAGATAAAGCCGCAATTTTCTGGGGGATGAAGGCTGGCGCCCGATTCGTTAACACGCGAGAATTGCGGCATGGAAGACAACCGACCAAGCCGCACCGCCCAAGGTGCCGCCGCCCACCGCGCCGCTCATCAGCTCCTCGACATCCCCCCCGTTTTCGGCGACCCGCTGGCACTCAAGATCATCGGGCGCGAGGCCGAAACCGAGCTCCGGCAGGCGCTGATCCGCATACGGACCGAACGGGCAGGGCTTCGCGCCTTCATCGCGGCGCGCAGCCGCTTCAGCGAGGACACGCTGGCGGAGGCGGTGTCGCAGGGCGTGTCCCAATACGTTCTTTTGGGTGCCGGGCTGGACACTTTCGCCTACCGCGGGGCCAAGGCCTTTCCGGGCCTTTCGGTGTTCGAAGTCGATCATCCCGCGACCCAGGGCTGGAAGCGCGAGCGACTGGCGGATGCCGGGATCGCGGTTCCGGGCGCACTCACCTATGCGCCGGTCAATTTCGAGACCGAGACGCTATCGGAAGGACTGATGCGGGCGGGCTTCGATACGAAGTCGCCCGCCGTCTTCGCGTGGCTGGGCGTCGTTCCCTATCTCACGCGGGATGCGATCATGGCGACGCTCGGTTTCATCGCCGGTCTGCCGCAAGGCACGACCGTCATCTTCGATTATGGCGAACCGCCTTCGGAGCGGGACACCGCAGCCGCCACGGCGCACAGAGAAATGGCAGAGCGTGTGGCTGCGTCGGGCGAGCCGTTCCGTAGTTTCTTTAAGGCGGAAGACTTGGCGCGCGATGTGGCAGCTATTGGTTTTTCGACCGTCGAAGACTTCGATGCTGGGACATTGAACGCGCGTTACTTCGCAGGACGCGACGACGATCTGCGGCTGCGCGGCGCCGGACATCTGATGCGCGCGCGCGTCTAACGCCTTTGGAATTAAGGATTTCCTAACCATACCGGCGCGGCATTAACGCGGCCTTGACGCGACGGGTGCATCCTTGCGTCCGATTGCAAAGGCTGAAAGCCATGTCGCAAGTAGCGCAGGCGCGTCCCGTCGATCTCGATCATCTGGCCCGCTACACGGGTGGTGATGCGACGATCAACGCCGAAGTGCTCAATCTCTTCGCAAACCAAACGGCCGAACTGATCGCCAAGCTTCACACGGTTCTGCAAGCGCGCGATCTGAAAGAATGGAAAGCGATTACGCATTCGCTGAAAGGCGCGGCACGCGGGATCGGCGCATTCGGTTTCGCGGATGCGGCGGCAAACGCAGAGCCGGTCGAGCCTGCGCCGGACAACATCGGCGCCATCGATGCACTTCAGGCCCTCAGCCGCGAAGCCGAAATCGTGCAGCGCTTCATCGAAGCCTATCTGGCGCGCTGAGCCTTTTCGTCGAACGTCTCGAATTCATGCGCGATGCAGCGTGCGATCAGCGTGCGCCACACGGGCTCGGCAATCGCGCCACTGAGACCGACACGCTTGGCCTCTGCCAGAACCTTCGCGACAACATCCTCGATGCGCGCGTCATCGTGCACGACATTGCGGTCCTGTTTGATCTGGGCAGCGCGCTCGATATAGCCCTGCCGCTCGGCGAGCAGCCCCACCAGAATCCGGTCCAAACGGTCGATCTGGCCGCGCACGCCCAGCATGTCGAGGCAGTCGCCCGGCGGGATTTTCAGGCTATCGGGCATGACGGGTGCCGCGCTATTTGCACCCCCGATGTGGCGGGGTTAAAGCCACGCGGCAAGGGAAGAAGCCGCGACATTTTGCGGAACGCGCCTTGACCCGATTGCCGGAAGCGCCATTTCTCCGTAAAGCTATGTAGTATTTCAATTCATACAAATCGAGAGTGTTGATTAGGCGATGGGCAGGATCGAGACGGATGTCGCAATTATCGGCGCAGGGCCTATCGGGCTCTTCGCCGTGTTCGAGCTTGGACTGCTCGACCTGAAAGCGCATCTGGTCGACATCCTCGACCGGCCCGGCGGCCAATGCACCGAGCTCTACCCGGAGAAACCCATCTACGACATTCCGGGCTTGCCCATCGTCACCGGCCAGGAACTGACCGACAAGCTGATGGAGCAGGTCAAGCCGTTCAGCCCGACGTTCCATTTCAACCAGATGGCCAGCGGTCTCGAAAAGCTTCCCGACGGGCGCTGGAAGCTCACCACCGATGCCGACACTGAGATCGTGGCGCCCGTTGTTGTGATCGCGGCCGGCGGCGGAAGCTTCGTGCCCAAGCGTCCGCCCATCGCAGGCATCGATGCTTATGAAGGCAAGTCGGTGCACTATGCGGTGCGCAAGATGGAAGCGTTCCGCGGCAAGAACATCCTGATAGCCGGCGGCGGCGATTCCGCGCTCGACTGGACAATCAATCTGGCGCCCATCGCGAACAAACTCACCTTGGTTCATCACCGCGACGGTTTCCGGGCCGCGCAGCACAGCGTCAATCAGATGCGCGAACTGGCGGCGCACGGAAAAATCAATTTTGAGATCGCATCGGTGAAAGCGCTGCATGGTGAGGCCGGGCAGCTTCACGCGGTGACGCTGGCCAACGCCGAAAAGAAGGAATGGGAGCACGCCTGCGACACGTTCATTCCCTTCTTTGGTCTCACCATGAAGCTTGGTCCCATCGCGGAATTCGGTCTGAATCTGACCGAGAATCTGATTGCGGTGGACACCGCGAAATTTCAGAGCACGACGCCGGGTATTTTTGCCATCGGCGACATCAACACCTATCCCGGCAAGCTGAAGCTCATTCTCTCCGGCTTCCACGAAGCGGCATTGATGGCGCAGGAGGCGTTCCATATCTGCAAGCCGAACGAGAAGCTGCGCTTCCAGTACACGACATCCTCATCGAGCCTGCAGAAGAAACTGGGTGTCGCATGAAGATCATCGCCACCGACCGCGAAGGCGCCGAACACATCGTCGAAGGCCGCGACGGCTGGAGCGTAATGGAGATCCTGCGCGATGCCGGACTTCCCATCGCCGCGGAATGCGGCGGCGCCTGTGCCTGCGCCACCTGTCACGTCTATGTTGCGGAAGACTGGCTGGCGAAACTGCCGCCGAAATCCGACGCCGAAACGGACATGCTGGACATGGCGCTGGCGGTCGAGCCAAATTCGCGCCTCTCCTGCCAGATCACCTGCAAGCCCGAAATCGACGGCATCCAGGTAACTATCGCGCCTGAATAGGGCGGCACTATTACGGCGCGGACAGACGAAACGGCCGCGATTGCCCGCCCCCGCGTTTGTCTGTCATATGCGGCGCTGGCTTGCGGGGAAGCCGCCGCGCAATGGAGAAGGCATGCTTTCGCAGGTTGACTGGCGCAGAGTTGCGACCGGCGGCGGCGTTCTTCTTCTCCACCTCCTCGTTCTTCTGGCGCTTCTGAACGTCACCGGCGTCGTTCGCCTGGGCGAGACTGTGCCCCGAGAGATCATCCTCACTCTGTCTCCACCGCCGAGGCCGCAAGCCGCACCGCAGCTCAATCTTCCGGAGACGCTGCCGATCCCCTTTGCCATCGCGCCGGAGCGGGCGCCCCATCCGATCACCGCGCCGCCGCCGGAGCAGCGCAACACCCAGCAGCCGCAGGGCGACATCCGCGACATCGGCCGCTATCTGGCGAACTGCAGCGGCACCTTCTACGAGCAGCTTTCGCCGGCGGAGCGGAAGAACTGCCTCTTGTTCGAGAACGAACATCCCGGAGCGCGGGCGCCGCTTCTGGGCGAAAGCAAACCGTCGCCGTTCGACCAGGTGATCAAGGAGCGCAACACCCCAGCGCAGGCGCCATTCCAGCAATGCGATCCGGCGTCGATCAATGCCAGCGTTCACAATGTGCCATGCACGAACTTTAACGGCGGCCACAATTTGCTCGAGATGAACCCCGGGCATTAGACTTTCGCCGATAAGGCGAGGGTGTCATGGGACTTTACGACCGCTATCTGCTTCCGGCGCTGCTGAACGCGGCGATGAGCGCAAAGCCGATCCGCTATCAGAGAAAGAAGGTCGTTCCGCGCGCGGAAGGCCGCGTGCTGGAGATCGGCTTCGGCGCGGGCCACAATCTTCCCTTCTACGATGCGTCGAAAGTCACGCATTTGTGGGCGCTGGAGCCGTCGAAGGAAATGCGCGCGCGAGCGGCGGAGCGGGTTTCGCAATCTTCGATACCGCTCGAATTCCTCGATCTGCCGTCGGAGCAGATTCCACTTGGCAGCGAGGAAGCCGACACCATCCTCATCACCTACACGCTCTGCACCATTCCCGATGTGATGAAAGCGCTGGGCGAAATGCGGCGCGTGCTAAAGAGCAACGGCAAATTGATTTTCTGCGAACATGGCGAAGCGCCGGACGCGAATGTACAAAAGTGGCAAAGGCGCCTGACGCCGGCATGGAAAGCGATTGGCGGCGGCTGCCATGTCGGCCGCCAGATTCCCAAGCTCATCCAGGACTCCGGCTTTAGCATCACCGGGATGGAGACGATGTACCTGCCCGGCACGCCGCGCTTTGCCGGATTCAACTATTGGGGCAACGCGGTCAAAGCCTGACCACCGCTGGTATTTGAATTGCGAGTCAGGGGGGAGGGGGTGGGGATCCCCCCGTCAGTGCTGCAACGCCGCGATTTCGGATTCCACCTGCACTGCCAGCGCGTTGAGCGCGGTCACGCTCCAGCGCGCATAGGCGCTGATGCGGCGGGCCTTGCGGCGTAGGGCGCGCAGATGATGAATCTCGGCTTCCGGATTGGACGACTCAGCCGACGTCACGGCCAGAATGGGCGTTGAAGCACATTCATCAATCTTCTCAAAGGCTTGCACGATTTCTGTTCCCTCTTTGTCCAAATAGAACATAGAGCGAACGCTCTAAGCTGTCAAGGGCCTGCACGGTCATTATGGTAGGACCGGATTCGAAGGCGGCACAGGCGACGGGACAGGCACATTGCAGTTGCCGCGGGCTTCGCCTGGCCTGTGGAAGCGCTTTGCTGTGTTCTATCCGCGCGACGCCATCAAAACGCCGAAGGCGAGAACTGCACGCACGCGCGCAAGGCCGATAGCGGCTTCGACACTTCTTTTCTACCTGCATTGCGGATCGAATGTGTGGTGGGAGCCATCGGGCATGGCGGATCGCATGGCCGTCGCGCTCGGCGCATTCGCTGATGCCGATTCCCCGGTACCCAACCAATCGGTGAACGACGCGCGGCGCTTCCCTGGATCGAGTTTCCTAACGCGGTGCAGGGGCGCGCGGAATAAACGGCGCTTAATGCGCTTCTGCCGGCGTTGCGTAGAGCTTGTGCTCTTTGTACGCCACATAAAGATGCAGTGCGCGCAGCACATTCCGCCCGATGATCATCGGCGCTATGCCGACGCCCCACGCCTGATCCGGCAGGATATCGATTTCAGGGTGCGACACGGAAATTGCGCCAAAGGACAGAGAATCAAAAGGGTAGCGATAGATCGTATGGCGCGGACCGCCATTGACGCTCATGTTGAGTTTTTGGAGTTTTGAGTTGCCTTCCAAATTGAAGAGATGGACAGCCGTCTCGTAACCCAGTGAGCTTCGATCGGCGCCGGTATCGACATCGGCATTTATCGCCTTTCCGTCGAGCGTTACCGCAACAGTAATATGCCCGCCATTGTTGAGTTCGATCGGCATGTCCGCATAGGCATCTCGCGTCCAGTAGACAACTTTGCCGGGACAGTGGTTGGGATCAAACAGGTTCAGCTTATTCGCCGCGAAATCTATATCGAGATCGAAATTCGCGAGAAAATCGGCTCCAATCAATCCATCTGAAGGCCCGAGAAGCCTTTGCGGTGCGATCATGAATTTGAACTCCTCGCCGCCAAGCTGATCCACCTGCATGTTTTTGGCGAGAATATAGCGGTCGAGATCGATCTTCCCCATGAATTCCAGATGATCGACGCTATTTAAAACATTGTTTCCCAGAATCGAAGCGGCTCCACTGCTGATTACGGAAACCGTATCTCCGGTATCAACTCGAAAGAGAAAATTGCGCCCGCTGATGTTGATCGGGACACTGATATCGCCGGCCCAACCGAGCGACATATCGAGCGAAGCCATGCGCATGAGACGACAAGGCTGACCGTCTTGCGCGCTCGCCAGTGCAGCGATCGTACAGAACAGCGTTGTCAGGGATGCCAAGCGTGCGAGAGATGTTTTCATGGCAGCCGTTTCAGTTCAAGGATAGCGGCTCTTAATTCCGTGGAAGTCGTGTGGCATTCCTTTGCTGCGTTTTCCAGCTTTGCCTTGCCGGACATGTCGCCGCGATGCACCTCAAGATCGCCAATAAAGAAATCCACCTCGCATTGCTGATAACGGCGCAGGATTCCGTCCGGAACCATCGCTTTAGTGACATCCTCTGACGAGATTCTGCCCTGATAAAATTTTAACAGGGGAACAGGCCAAGTATTCACGTCAAAGTTGGCCGGGAGACCGCCAACGGCCGAAGCCGGGTCGCTGCCCTGCGCCGCGGCGGCGAGCGCAGACCACAAGGCAGGATAAAGCGTTCCTCGCTCTCGAATTTTCCAGTCGTCAAAATCGCTTTGCGCCCGTGCAAAATCACCCGCCCCAAAATTATCGAAGCCACGCTCTCTATAGCCCAATAGAAAGTAGTTTTTATTCTCCACAAGAGCGTTCGCATTCACGATCGCTTTCGCCGTGTCGCCTTTCATGCGGTAGATTTCATTGAGTAGCATAAAGTCGAAGGGGTCGCTTGGCGAAAGCGTTTTGACCCGGCTTGCGTCCGCTATGGCGTCATCCATGCGACCGAGCAATTCGCAGTCCCGCGCCCGGTCGTAGAGCACCACAGACATTTGGGGCGCGAAAGCGAGAATCGCCGTGCGATCCGCAGCAGCTTCCGAAAATTCATGATTGAGGTCGTGAAGATCGGCACGCGAGATATAGGCGTCGCGATACATTGGATCGCTCGCGACAGTGGCGTCGAAATCTGCCGCAGCGAGGGTCAATTTTCCTTCATTGAAATGACAGGCGCCCAAGCCGTAATGGGCTGCGGCCTGGAATGCTGGCAGAAGATTCGGGGCGGCCAATGCCGCCGTGAGATGCGCAACTGCAAGATCACATCTGGCGTCAGCACCTGCGGCTAGTCCCGCATTCAGCTCGGTGTAGCCGCTTGCTTCGGCCTTGCCCCCTAACAGGCAGAGGGCAAAAACGAGCTCCAATGATTTTCGCATGGCATCCCCCTGCTCAAAGAGTAGATCGTGGAATGAACGAGGAAAAGTGGCTTAAATGCCAAGATGACGGGGCTGGTAATCTATTGCTCCAGTGCCTCAACGCCCCTGAACGGTTCGTGCGCGTTGAAAGATGGCTGCGTGAACCAGTAGGCGCCGTCTTCGGCCATGTAGAAATGATCTTCGAGGCGGATGCCGAATTTGCCCGGCACCACGATCATCGGCTCGTTGGAGAAGCACATGCCTTGCGCGAGCGGTGTCTTGTCGCCGCGCACCAGGTTTGGCGCTTCATGCACGTCCATGCCGATGCCGTGGCCGGTGCGATGGGGCAGGCCGGGAAGTTTGTAATCCGGGCCGAAGCCTTCCTTGCCCATCGACGCGCGGGCGGCAGCGTCCACGCTTTCGCATGGCGCACCCAACTTCGCGGCGTCGAACGCGGCGGCCTGCGCGCGTTTCTCCGCATCCCACACGCGCACATAATCCGCCGAGGGCTCACCGAAGACATAAGAGCGGGTGATGTCGGAATTGTAGCCGTCGTAAGAGGTGCCGGTGTCGATCAGCACGGCGTCGCCCTTGACCAGCACGCGATCGGTTTCGCCGCCATGCGGGAGCGACGTGTCTTCGCCGAAGGAGACGATGCAGAAGATATTGCCGCTGCCGCCGAGCTTGCGATGCTCGCCGTCGATGAATTTTTCGACGTCGCTGGCGCGCATGCCGGCTTGCAAATTCTTCCACGCGCGGCGCTGTACTTCGAGGGTGATGTCCTTGGCATATTGCATCAGCGCCAGTTCGGTTTTGGTCTTGGCGCGGCGCAGGCGATTGATGAGCGGCCCGCCGCTGGTGAGGCGTTCGTCGCCGAACGCGCCGCGCAAGCCCAGGAACGTGAAGAGCGCTACCTGATCGTCCACCGCCAGCGTGCCGAGCGGCAGCCGGTCCTTGATGAGCGCGTAAGGGCTTTGCTCTTCCTGCCAGACATAGATCTCGCCGGGCACGCCTTGCACCTGCGCGACTTTATCTTTCTCGAATCCTGGCGTGATGATTTCGACCGTGCCATTCGCATGGATCAATGCGCCGGTGAACCGCTCCGACGGATGCCAGGAGAACCCTGCCAAATAGCGCAGCGACGTCGTCGGCCCGATGAGCGTGGCGGCGACATTCGCGCGATCCATCTCCGCGCAGAGATTCTCGATGCGCGCCTTGCGTTCGGCTTGGGCGATTTTCGGCGGCGCGACGAGTTTCATGGCGACTCCATTTTCCTCCCCCGTAAACGGCGGAGGAAAGTCATCTGCTCATCAATTGATACGGCCCGCCTTTTTCGATACTGCGCTGGTAGGCGGGGCGGGCGTGGATGGCGTCCCGGTAGCGGACGAGATTCTTGTACGGCTCCAGCCGCGCGCCGGCAGCTTCCACCACGAAGATCAGCATGATGTCGGCGCCGGTGAGTTCATTGCCGACGAAGAAGTTCTTCGAACCCAGCGCCGCATCCATATAGGAGAGGTGATTGTCGATCTCGCTGTCCACGCGGGGCTTGAGCGGCGCCGCCGCATCACCCAGCCTGGAAGTGTAGAGCGCCATCAGAAGCGGGAGCATCGCCGAGCCTTCGGCGAAGTGCATCCACTCAATATATTTCCAATAATCGGCGCTACCTTTCGCGGGCTTGAGCTTGCCCTTGCCATAGGTGTCGATGATGTATTCGACCTCCGCGCCGGACTCCGCGATCTTGAGACCGTTGTCTTCGATCACCGGCGACTTGCCGAGAGGGTGGACCTGCTTCAGTTCGGGCGGCGCTAGCGGCACCGGCGTCATGCGCTGATATTTCACCAGCTCATAGGGCACGCCCAGCTCTTCCAAGAGCCAGATGATGCGCTGCGAGCGCGAATTGTTGAGATGATGAAGTTTCAGCATGGCGTTCCCTCGATAGCTGGCATGGATCGGAGCAGCATCGCCGGGAGCACGCAAGGCCGCGGCAGATCGCGACAGCGTGGCGTCACTATGGATCATGATCTTCAATCGCACAGCATGCCACGCGCGCGCCGTCGTTACGCTTGCGCACTTCGAACACGTCGCAGAGACGGACGCGGACGCAACGTCCTCATAATGGTTGGTCAATCACCGGCGCGGCGCCCTTGTCCTTATCGATAAACGATGTTATCGTTTATCGATAAGGATGGAGGCAACCATGACGTCGACCGCTTTGCTGCCCAAGCTGTTCGGCTGGGGATTCACGATCATCGAGGTGCTGATGGGACTTGGCGCTCTTGCCATCGCTGTCGCCATTCTGATCCACCCCACTTTGCCGCCCGATGCCCATTTCGGTCCGTTCCAGCGCGAGATCGGGGGCCAAGCCGCGACGATCAGCTTGCAACCGCCGCCCTCCGGCGGCCCATCTGAACTCACCGCCCAGGCCTTCAACGGCAACGTGGCGGCGACGGTGAATACGCCCTCAGGCCTGGTCGACCTGCTGATCGGGCACGGCCTGCCGCTGGTGCTGACCTATGTGCTGTTCCTCGCAGTGCTGTTCGATTTGTTGCGCCGGTTGTTCCGCAATGTTGGGCGCGGCGAGAGCTTCACACCGCAAAGCGTGCGCCTGGTTCAGATCATCGGCGGCGCGCTCATCGTCTTCGCCATCGCGGCGGCGATCATCAAGAGCTGGTACATGCGCATGGTGGGCGCTTATCTCCTGCAGCACGCCGCACTCACTGTCTCCGGATCGCCGGTGCGATTGCCGCAACTGAGCCCCGGCCAGATTCACTTTGGCCACTGGCTACCGCTTCACGAAGGCGCGTTCTGGAGCGGGCTTCTGGTGCTGGCGCTTGCCGAAGTGTTCCGTCAGGGCCTTGCCTTGAAGCGCGATGCCGACCTCACGGTGTGAGCGCGATGCCGATTAAACTCAACCTCGATCGCGTAATGGGCGAACGCCAGATCAGCCTGACCGAACTGGCCGACCGCATCGGCATCACGCTGGCCAATCTGTCGATCCTGAAGACCAACAAGGCGCGCGCCATCCGCTTCACGACGCTGGAGGCATTGTGCCGCGCGCTCGATTGCCAGCCCGGCGACCTCCTGGAATATGTCGCAGGCTCGGAGACGGACGCTGGCGAAGCGGGCGAAATCTGATGCGCGCCGAAATCAGGCGGATGTCGTGCCTTCGGCGCCGCCGCCTTTGCCGAGCATTTGCGGGAAGAACACCGCTTCGATCTTGTTGCCGTCATCATCGAAAATAAAGGCGCCGAAATAAGTGGTGAAGGCGGCTTGCCGCGGGCCGGGATCGCCGGCGCTTTTGCCGCCGCGCGCGATGGCCGCGTCGAAGAATTCGCGCACGGCGTCTTCGGACGACGCGCGCAGGCAGATGTGGATTCCGGTCGTGTCCGGCTGTGGCGCGAGGCTTTCGCGGAAGTTCAGCCAGAACTCCGGATATTTCTTGCCGAAGCCGATGGTGGCGGGCGAACGGTCGACCAGTTTCGTGAGACCGAGCGGCCCAAGCACCGCGTCGTAGAACGCCGCGCTGGCGGCAAGATCGGCAACGGCGATGGAGACGTGATCGATCATGGACGGATTATCGCGCGTCTCTCCACATGGGCCAAATCTTCGGGCCGTCCGGCACCTGGATCTCGCCGGTCACCTTGAAGCCGAAGCTTTGATAGATCGGGATGTTGGTGTCCTTGCTGGATTCCAGATAGCAGGGCATGTGCGCGGCGTCGGCTGTCGCCAGCGTGTGGCGCATGATGACACCGCCATAGCCCTTGCCCTGAAACGCGGGATCGGTGCCGATGGTCTGCAGATACCAGTGCGGAATGTGCGGATGGATTTTCTCCATCCGGTCCATCGTGGCGAGCACGCGGAAGATTCCGCCGCCGAACGCGGCGATCAATGCGGGGCCGTTGGTGATGTACGCCATGAAGGGCACGTCCCACTCATTCGGCGGACGCCACAGTGTGATCGATTCATAATTCGCCGTCGTGTAGCAGGCGCCATGCGGCTCACCGAGCTTGAAGAGAATGCGCATCACGCCTTCGAGCTTCTTCAGCCTCGTGGAATCGTCGGGCAGAAAATGGCTGAACACCGGATCGGTGTAGAACGCACGCGCGAGCGACCGCGAAAGCGGAACGGTGTCCGCGGCGGTCGCCTTGCGCACCGATACATCCGGCATGTCCCACCCCAAATTTTTGTGATCGGCACTATAGAGGAGCGCGCTCGCTTGTCATCCGGCGGCTTGTGGTGCGAGGCTCCCGCATCGATTTGGTGGGGGAAAGCATGCGTCTCAAAACAATCCATGCGTTGATGTTGTGTTCGGCGGCCTTGGCGTCATCCGCTCATGCGGTGCCCAGTTCCGCGACGGCATCCTATCAGGCCGTCGTGAAGGACTATTTCGACACGCAATGGAAGTTGCATCCCACCGCGGCCACCGGCACCGGCCTGCACACTTGGGACGACCAGCTCGACGATGTCTCCGCTGCGGAGCATGCGAAGGAAGCCGCGCTGCTCAAAGGCTTCAAGGCCAAGCTGCAGGCCATCGACGGCGCCAAGCTCTCGCTGACGGATCGCGACGACCGCGACGTGCTGGGCGGCGAGATCGATCGCACGCTTCTGGAAGATGAGACGATCCAGCTGTGGCGGCACGACCCCAGCACCTATGTGAACCTGCTCACCTACGCCGCCTTCCAGCTGATCGAGCGCGATTTCGCGCCGCTCTCCGAGCGCATGAAGAACACCATCGCGCGCGAGAAGCTATTCCCCGCGATGCTGGCGGAGGGAAAGAAGAACCTTACCGATATGCCGCCGGTGTTCATCGACGTGGCGATGGACAACCTCGATGGCGGCATCGCCTTTCTGAGCAAAGATGTGCCGGACGCGTTCAAGGATGTGAAAGACCCCGCGCTGCAAAAAGAGCTTGCCGATTCCACCAAGGCGGCGGTGGCGGCGGCGAAGGATTTTAAGGCATGGCTGGTGGCGCAGAAGCCCAACGCGCATGGCTCCTTCGTGCTCGGCCGCGAGACTTTGCAAAAGTTGTTGGCCAGCGATCTCGTCGATATGCCGGTGGAGAAAGTGCTGGCGGCGGGCGAAGCGCAACTGGCGAAGGACCGCGCGGCTTATATCGCAACCGAGAATCTGGTCGATTCCAAAAATCCCGACAAGGCGATGGATGAAGTGGAGGCCGATCATCCCGATGCCGCGCATCTCATCGAGACGGCGCGCGCGGGCCTTGCGAACATTCAGAGTTACATCATGCAGCATCATATCGTGACGCTGCCACCGGACATGCTGCCGGTGGTGGCGCCGACGCCGCCCTTTGCCCGCGCTGTGATCTTCGGGCAGACCGACGCGCCCGGCGCGCTCGAAACCCATGCGACCAAGGCGTATTATTTCATCACGCCGCCGGAACCGACATGGCCCAAGGCGCGGCAGGACAAGCTGCTCTCTTATTTCAACCGCTCCTTCTTGCAGAACCTGACAGTGCATGAATCGCTGCCGGGGCATTTCACGCAATATCTCTATCTGCACGCCAATCCGGGCTGGTCGCTGGTGCGCAAAACGGCGGGCTCCTACACCACCACCGAAGGCTGGGCCCATTACAGCGAGCAGATGATGCTGGACGAAGGGCTGGGCAACGGCGATCCGAAATTCCGGCTGGCGCAGCTCAACGATGCCTTGCTGCGCGATTGCCGCCTGATCGGCTCGATCAAGATGCACACCGGCCAGATCACGATGGAGCAGGATGTCGAGATGATGGAGAAGCAGTGCTTCCAGTCACCGGCGGTGGCGCCGGGCGAAGCCAAGCGCGGCACATCCGATCCCGGTTACTACTCTTACACGTTGGGCAAGCTGGAAATTCTGAAACTGCGCGCCGACGCGCAGAAGCAGGAAGGCGCGAATTTCAACCTCACCAAATTCCACGACGCGTTCATGAATTCGGGACTGGTGCCGGTGTCGATCATCCGCAAGGAGATGGGTGTGGAGGGATCGTCGCTTTAGAGCAAATCCTACCTGTTCAACTCCCGCATCGCGCTGTCGAGGCCCTGCAGGGTCAGCGGATACATGCGGTCGCCGAGGATTTGGCCGATGAGGCCTATGGAGGGTGTATAGTCCCAGTGCTTGGGCGCCACCGGATTGAGCCATACGACATGCTCGTAAATCTGCGTCACGCGGTCGAGCCACACCGCGCCGGCTTCCTCGTTCCAATGCTCCACGCTGCCGCCCGGATAGGTGATCTCGTAGGGTGACATTGTGGCATCGCCGACGAAGATGACTTTGTAGTCGTGCGGGAATTTGTGCAGCACGTCCCAGGTGTTGCTCTTCTCGTTGTGACGGCGGCGATTGTCCTTCCACACGCTCTCATAAAGGCAGTTATGGAAGTAGAAGAACTCCATGTGCTTGAATTCGGTCTTCGCCGCGCTGAACAATTCCTCGCAGAGCTTGATGTAAGCGTCCATCGAGCCGCCGATATCGAAGAAGATCAGAACCTTCACCGTGTTGTGGCGCTCGGGAATCATCTGGACGTCGAGATAGCCCTTGTTTGCCGTGCCCTGAATCGTGCCGGGAAGATCGAGCTCCGTCTCCGCGCCTTCGCGCGCCCATTTGCGCAAGCGGCGCAGCGCGACCTTGATGTTGCGCGTGCCGAGCTCGACGGAGTCATCGAGGTTTTTGTATTCGCGCTTGTCCCACACCTTCACCGCTTTGCCGTGGCGGCCCTTGTCCTGACCGATGCGCACGCCTTCGGGGTTGTAGCCAGAATTGCCGAACGGAGACGTGCCGCCAGAGCCGATCATCTTCGATCCGCCTTCGTGGCGCTTCTTCTGTTCTTCGAGGCGCTCTTTCAGAGTCTCCATGAGCTTCTCCCAGCCGCCCACGGCTTCGATCTGCTTCTTTTCTTCTTCGGATAGGAATTTCTCGGTGAGCGCCTTCAGCCATTCTTCGGGAATCTGCGCCAGCAGGGTGCCGTCGATGTTCTCCAGCCCCTTGAAGACGTGGCCGAAGACCTGATCGAACTTGTCGAGATTGCGCTCGTCCTTCACCAGCGCGGCGCGGGCGAGATAATAGAAGTCGTCGATCTTCAGATCGATGACGCCTTTGTCCAGCGCGTCCATCAGCGCCAGATATTCCTTCAAGGTCACCGGAACGCGGGCGGATCTAAGCTCGTCGAAGAACTGGAAGAACATGGGTGGCTCGTTCTGATAGCGATTGACTGGAGTGTACCGCTACCCGGCCAGCAGACAACCCGTCAGTCCGCCAGCTTTTGGCACGCAAAGGGGAAATCATTGGGCGGCATGGCTTTGTCTGTATGGCGGGCAATGCAATCAATCAGATAGCCATTTCGAGTTGTGGTAAGAACGAATTGATAGGTTTGAGTCCCATTCACGACGGGACCCGGGCCACCGCGAAATGCGCCCATAATCTTGCCCGGCGTGCCAGCCGCATCCGGATGCATAAGACCGTAGTCGTTCTTAATGGCCAGCGGTGTCTCACCGACATTTTCTATGTAGTACCGCACCCGTACGAGGCCCGTCTCGCCGTCGCCCTTGACGTAGGTGCAGACACCTTCAAAGCCGGGATCCGAGGGAACCTCTATGCTCTTGAACGTATAATCCGCCACGCTCGCAGGACACCGCACGCCACTGGCGGAATGAACATAACCGTCTTTGTTCTGAGTCCATCCCGCAGGAACACTCTGCGCAAAAGCCTGAGTCGTGAACAACGCCAGTGCGGCTGCGAGTATGAAGCGTCTCATTATTGCGGGATCGTCGTGCAGTAGAGCGGAAAATCGCCCTTGGGGATCGAATGCTCGATCTGCGCCACGCTGCAATCGATCAGATAGCCGTGGCGCGTCGTCGTCACCGTCAGGCGCGAGGCGGCGGTTTTGTGATCTACGCTGGCGCGCATCAGCATCGGCGGGGCGTCCGCGCCCATCAGCTGCTTGTCGTTCGCGGCGAGGGATTCATCGGAGCCCCAGCCTTCCACATATTTGCGGATGCGGATGGAGCCGGTGCGGCCGTTGCCATCCCGATAGCGGCACTGGCCCACGATGTTCGGATTGTCCGTGGAGGGACCCTGCACGTCATCGAGAGCGAATGTCTTGAACTGCATCGGGCAGAGCACGCCGCTGTCGGCCTGCCTGTAGGAGCCGTCCATATTCCTGGTCCAGCCGTCCGGCAGGTTGGCGATCTTGCTCAGCGCATTGCTGAGCGGCATCAGCGGATTGGGCGGCGTCTGGTCCTGCGCCAGTGAGGGCAGGATGGAGAACGCCAGAATCGGCAAAGCTGCACAAGCAACACGAACCAGACGCATGAAAAACCCCGAAGACACCCGCGGAAACAAGTCTATCGCGGCCCGCGCGCCCGCGCCAGCGTGCGCCATCACAGTGCGGCTTTTAACGATACCGCGTGATCATTTTGCGGCAGGAACGATATCCTTGGCCGCTTCCGCGAAGACGGCGTGGAGAAACGTGTTTTCCGCCGGCGTATCGCGCGGGTCGGCATATTCCATCGTCACCTCCACCGCCCAGTTGCCGATCTGGGTACCGGCGAAGAGCGTGCGGTATTCCAGCGCCTCGGCGCGCGCGGTGCGATAGGTGCGGGTGAAGACGGGAAGCGGCGCCGACTTGGTGCCGAGCGCGATCGTCTTCTCGCCGATCTCTTTGCCGCCGGTGCCTTCCTGCTCGACGAATTGCGGGGCGAGCGATGCCCTGGCGTCATAAGGCCCGGTGAGTGGGGTGAGCACGATGGTGCCATAGACGCCATCGAGTGCGGCGTAGGAGCAGACATCGGCGCCGGTCTGCACATCGTTCTCGCCCTGCGCATCGCGCTCGAACGGACCGATGGAAGCAGGGCAGACAAAGCCGGACGCGACATGGATTTTCGCGTAGCCGGGACCATCCTTGAACGGATCGGCGGCGGATTGGGCGAAGGCGGGCGCGATCAGAAGGAGGGGCAGGAAAAGCGTGGCGGTCTTCATATCCCCATATTGTCATGGCCTGCGAATAATCCAAAAGCGTCATGGCCGGGCTTGTCCTGGCCATCCATGAACACGGACTGACGGCCTCTGGAAAATGGATGGCCGCCACGAGGGCGGCCATGACGAGTGTGGTTTGATAGATCGAGAATATGGATCGATCAGTTCCGTGTCTCTCTCCGCGCGAGAAACGCCAAGCGCTCGAACAGGTGGACGTCCTGCTCGTTTTTGAGCAGCGCGCCATGCAGCGGCGGGATGAGCTTGGTCGGGTCTTTTTCCTTGAGCGCTTCCGGCGGGATATCTTCGTTGAGAAGCAGCTTCAGCCAGTCCAGCAACTCCGACGTTGACGGTTTCTTCTTTAGCCCCGGCACGTCGCGAATTTGATAGAAGACGTTGAGCGCCTCGGCGACTAGCTTCTGCTTGATGTCAGGGTAATGGACATCGACGATCTTCTGCATCGTGTCGCGATCGGGAAACTTGATGTAATGGAAGAAACAGCGGCGCAGGAAGGCGTCCGGCAATTCCTTTTCGTTGTTGGAGGTGATCATCACGATCGGGCGGATCTTCGCCTTGATCGTCTCGCCGGTATCGTAGACGAAGAATTCCATGCGATCCAGTTCGAGCAGAAGATCGTTGGGGAATTCGATGTCGGCCTTGTCGATCTCGTCGATGAGAAGCACCGGGCGCGCGCCGGATTCGAACGCCTCCCACATCTTGCCCTTCTTGATGTAGTTCTTCACGTCTTTCACGCGTGCGTCGCCCAGCTGGCTGTCGCGCAGGCGCGTCACGGCATCATATTCGTAGAGGCCCTGCTGCGCTTTCGTCGTGGATTTCACATGCCAGGTGATGAGCGGCGCCTTCAGCGCATCGGCCACCTGGAAGGCGAGTTCGGTCTTGCCGGTGCCCGGCTCCCCCTTGATGAGCAGCGGGCGCTCCAGCGCGATGGCGGCGTTCACCGCGACGCGCAGATCGTCGGTCGCGACATAGCGCTCGGTGCCTTCGAAACGTGTTTTGGCCATGGAAAATCTCTGATTGGGATAGCGGTTTGGCCACGGTAGGGGGCGGGTCCCTGCTTCGCAAGATGCGCCCGGGTGCGCTAGAGTGCGCGCATGAACCAGATCAGACCTTCCTCGCCCGAAACGCTGCCCGCGCGCGTTTATTCCGACCCCGCGCTTTACCAAGCGGAAAGGCGCGAAATTTTCGCACGGAGCTGGCTGCTTATCGGCCATGAAAGCCAGATCGAAACGCCCAATTCCTATGTGGCGGCGAACGCGGCGGGCTATCCGATCATCGTGGTCAGGGATAAGGGCGGCGACATCCGCGCCTTCCACAATGTCTGCCGTCACCGTGCCGGACCCTTGGCGGATGACGGCATGGGCAAATGCGAAGGCCAGCTTGTCTGCCGCTATCACGGCTGGCGCTATGCGCTGGACGGGCGGCTGGCGAACGCGCGCGATTTCGGGCCCGCGGAAGGTTTCGATCCGCGCGAATATTCGCTGCGCGGTGTGAAGTGCGAAAGCTGGCGCGGCTTCATCTTCGTCAACATGGATGAGAAGGCCGGGCCGCTGGCGAAGTTTATTTCACCACTAATCGAGAAAACGGCGCATCTGCTGCTGGAGAATTTCCGCTTCGAGCGCCAGACAACGCACGACATCAAGTGCAACTGGAAAACCTATGTCGAGAATTATCTGGAGGGTTATCACATCCCGCTGGTGCATCCGTTCCTGAACTCGGCGGTGGATGCGAGCAAATATGAAGTGGATGTCTCCGCGCCGGTGATCTTCCACCAGGCGCCACCGCGCGATGGATCGCCCGTTGGTGGATTGTGGGCATGGTCATGGCCGTGCCTCGGCGTGAATGTCTATGCCGACGGCATCCTGATGGAACGGATGTGGCCGGTGGGGCATGGCGTCACGCGGCTCGACTATCTCTATTTCTTCCCCGACGGGATCGAGCGCGCAGTGATGGAGCGCAACGTCTCCGCCAGCGAGATCACCACGGAAGAAGACCGCAAAATCTGCGAAGCCGTGCAGCGCAATCTCGACGCCGGCATCTACGAAACCGGCCGCCTCTCGCCCAAGCACGAACAGGGCGTGGCCTGGTTCCAGAAGGAATGGCGGAACACGCTGTCGTTCTAAATTGGGGGGCATCATGCATTGGCAGATCATCGCGGCCATCGTCGTGGCCGGTATCGTGTCGAGCTTCACCGACTGGCTCTTCATGGGCGTTCTCTTCCAGGACCGCTACAAGAAATACCCGGACGCGTGGTGGCCGCGCCCGACCAAGGCCAGCGAGATCGCGCCGATCCTCTGGTCGAGCTTGCTGGGCTTCATCACGGCGGCAGCGGTCGTGCTGCTCTGCATTTATGCCGGCGTGACGAGCATCGGCGGCGGATTGACGGTCGCGGGACTGGCCGCGGCGGCAGGGCCGCTGGTGACAACGATCACCAATGGGTTGTGGGTCAAGATCGATCCGGCCGTCACCGCCGCACATACCGTTGGCTATATCGTGCGCTTCCTGATCGCGGGATTGGCGGCAGGTATCGCCCTTTCTTGATTCCGCCAAACTTTGCGACAGGCGCCGCGACAAGTCCTGACAGACTCGTGACGCATGCGGGACGGAAACGCCCGATGCTCTGGCGTCGGGGGACACTATGACCGTAGCCCACATCTATACCGTTGCGTTCGAAGGCATCGAGGCGCGCGAGGTGGACGTTCAGGTCCATATCGGCGAAGGCAAGAACGGCGTCTTCAACATCGTGGGGCTGGCCGACAAGGCGGTGGGCGAAAGCCGCGAGCGCGTGTCGTCGGCGATGAGCGCCATCGGGCTCGCCATGCCCTACAAGAAAGTGACGGTGAATCTGGCGCCTGCCGATCTACCCAAGGAAGGCAGCCACTACGATCTTCCCATCGCGCTAGGATTGCTGGCGGCGATGGGCGTTTTGCCGGCGAGCGAGCTTTCCAACTATGTAGCGATGGGCGAGTTGTCGCTTGATGCACAGCTGACGCCAGTGGCTGGCGTGCTGCCGGCCGCGCTTGCGGCGAGCGAAGCCGGGCGTGGATTGATCTGCCCGCAAGCATCGGGGCCGGAAGCGGCGTGGGCGGCAGGCGTGGAGATCATCGCCGCGCCATCGCTCATCGCCATCGTCAATCACATGAAGGGTGCGCAGGTTCTCAATCCGCCATCGGCGAAAATCGCGGAAGACAAAATCGTTATTCCCGATCTACGCGATGTGAAGGGCCAGGAGACGGCCAAACGCGCCTTGGAGATCGCCGCGGCCGGTGGCCACAACATGCTCACGTTGTGGTCCAGATGCCCGGAAGCTAGATTCGGCTTCGCTGCAAACCGGAAAATGGCCTGATATGGTTCCGGCGTCGGGCAGTGCGGAGGGGCAATGAACGGACGATTTTACCCGCGCATAGCGACCGCTGGGATATGCGCGGCGCTCGCGCTGGGCTGGCTATCGCAAGCGAGCGGCGCGACCGATCCAGCATCCCAAATCCTCAACAAGGCTACATGGGCGGGGATGGATTGGCAGCACCCCGAAGGCTCCGCGCTTTGGAAAAGTCTGACGTGGGACGCGAGCGACGACGGGACCGTGAAAAAATCGACGGCAACAATCTGGGGAACGCAATTCAAGGTCATGTTGCTGGGCGGCGTTCTGCATTTCGACGCGAACGACGCCTTTCCCTCTTGCGATGGACTCGAAGCAAAGGCGGCGGCGCATTTCGGGAAGCCATTGAGCGACGATAGCTCCATAACGATTCCCTTTTCCGAAACGCGAAGCATGAAAATGGTCATGGTCGCCTATCAATGGGATGTGGGCGGAACGCGCATTCTCGCGTCATGCACCGGCTCAACATCTTCGCCCGCCGATCCTAGCGACCCCGACAAGCTCACATGGTCGCTCACGTTCGCGCCGCCTGCCCACCTTCCGAAACTGATTCCGAAGTTCGCCTTGCGATGCACGCGGACTGCGAGCTACCCCGATGGCACCACACATGACGCGACGGACCTTGCCATGTGGATTGACCCATATATGAAAAACGTCACCAACGCTGACGGCGTGGTAATCGCGGACAACGGGACGTTCGCCGCGACCGATAGCACTCTCCGATTCTCTGTCACGCGAAACGCGATCCGTTCGGATTATGTGATAGACAGAATCACGGGTTCGCTAAGCGCGACCATCATGCAAAACGGACAACAAGGCGGAACGATAAGCGGGAAGTGCGATAAGGCTTCGACGCTGGGGGCAAAATTCTAAGAGGAATCGCAACATGGACCCGGCACTTGTTCATAGCATCTTGGAGCTTGGCGCTGGGGCGTTCGCTGTGATCGCTGCGGCGTTGCTACTACGGCACTACATGACTCGGGTAGATAAAGACGGAAAGCCAATGGGAATCGGTATTCGCTCGATTCAAATGGTGATCGCCGTGTTAGTCGCGCCCGTTGTTCTGATATTGGCGCTTGAGCATGTCATAAACGGCGAAACAACCGGCACGCTTTTGGGGACACTTTTGGGCTTCATTCTTTCGCCCAAGGATTAGCCGGAGCGCGCTGTGTCACTGCTATTCAATTCGATCCTCACACAAGAAGGCATTGAACCGGGCGAAACGATCTTGGTCCGTCACCAAGACATGCGGGCGGAAAAAGGCCGGACGCCGTTTGAGCTTTGGCGTTTCGACCGGCCCGCGTTTGACGCCTACCAGACTCACCAGAATCCCGACCGCCGTTCGCGATTCCAGCGCGCGACCTATTGGGCGTCATTCGTCGCGACCCCAGCGGGCGAAACGCTATTCGTGGGCCTCTATCGTGCGGCGTATGTGGGCCTATTGGACCATGACCGGCCCAAGCCCCACATGCCCGGAGTCGATGAAGCCGGTTCTTGTGACGTGTATCGCTTGGAACAGTTGCCCGCCTTCGATGATCTAGCGGGGCGGCTCACGATTGAATGGGGTGACGGCGCGCGGGCGTGGATTCAACGTGCGGAGTTACAGAACAAACCCGTTGCGGAGCTACGCCAACGGGACGCGGACCCTGAGTTTCCCGGCTTCCTCAATTTCATGTCCCCGCTATCGCAAATCGAAGCGTTGCCCCTGACATGGATTGCGACGTTCAAGGCGTCACGCGGAATCTATCTCCTCACATGCCCAAAGACGCGCGAGCAATACGTGGGCATGGCGGCTGGGCAATCGGGCTTTTGGGGCCGATGGATCGAATACAAACAAACCGGACACGGCGGGAACGTCGCGCTCAAGTCGCGCGACCCCGCCGATTATCAGATTTCAGTTTTAGAGGTCGCGGGCACGGCGGCGACGGACGCGGATATTGCGGCGATGGAAACGCGATGGAAATTGAAGCTCCAGAGTCGCGACATGGGGCTTAATCGGAACTAGACCCTAGACTCGGTTCCATATCGGTTTCAGAACGTCACGCAATCGCGCCTCAACCGCCTTGTAGTCATCGGTAGGCAGGAACCAAAGACGTATTGCTTCGCCGGATGCAGCGGCCATGTAAACGAGATTGTTTAGCCGACAATTCGTTTCCTGCCCGCCTTTGTAGCAATTCTTAGGCGAGATGTTCCCGTATCCGTTATTGAACCGTGCCGAAAAGTCCGCGCATTCTCCGATGTAGCGCAGGGCGTCCGCTATCGTGAGCGCATACACGCCGGGGACCCTATGGCTTCGCGGAATCTTGAACTTGCAAAATGGTCCCGCGCCATAGCGATTGATCGGCACGGCGCTCGCTTTCGCGTAGCGGCTTTGCGGCATGAATTGCTGAATAGCGCCGTGCGGATCGCGCAACGGTTCAATATCGCAAATGAACTCGAATGTATGCCCGCCTATGTCCATTTGGGTATCAGTCCCGCTCAATCAGCTTGACCGCCACGTCATTGAATTTCGCCAACGCGCCGATAGGACCGGGCGGTTCTTCTTCAAGAGCTAGGATCGCGTGAATCTTGATGTTCGGCGTCACGCCCTTGCATTGCGCGTGATACACCGCGCGATACTTGACGCACTGATACACGCCGCGCCTCAAATCGGATTCATCGGCATTCGCGGCCTTGACCTCAACGAGATAGGCGGCGTCACGGGATTCAAAAACCACGTCGATTTCATCGCCCGACAACAAGAGATATTCGTCTCCGCTCTTATCCGGCTTCGCAGGCGCCCCCACGCACGGAGGATGGGCGAGAACGTATGCCTTGAGCGCCTTGTGGGCGGGACCTTCCGCTGGGCCTCCGCGTCCGCCCTTTCGCGTGACCGGCGGCTTTCCATCTTGTTCCGTGCTCTCAACTAGGGTCGCGGGGTCAATCTCCGGCGCGTCCGTCCCGAAGAGTCTGCGATAGATACGGGGCCATTGCTTGAAGCGGAATACGCGCGCGGCTTCCTGTTCAATGAGGTCCGCGCGATTGGGAATTGGCTTGTCATTGTGAGGAAGCCCAAAGCGGTCCCTTATGAAACCGTCCGCCCCTTCGCCGGGAATCCCCTTGACGTTCACGACTAGCAGATTGAGCAACGGCGCGTTCGCGTCGATTGCGAGAATCCGATTCATCAGAGTCCCGATGACATGACCGATTTGCGTTGTGAAGATTCGGGGAATGTCCAAATCCTTCGCAAGCTGTTCTGCGATCTCGCCATAGGTGATTGTGGAATTCGTCTCTATCCGGGGTAACAGGTAATCGAAAAGGTGACGTAGCCCTTCATCCGAACAAAGGTCATCCTCAACCGAGTAAGTCGCCATGCGCCCCGTCCCAAAAGCCCGCGATGCAGTATAATCCTCCCGGTGATTCAGAGACAGAACCATGTCGGGTGACGGCGATATTGGTAGGCGCTTACTCCAAGGCTCTATAGAGCCTCACGCCGGGATGCTGACCGCGCCGGAGCCGGGGCAACTTCTCTACAAGATCATGCGTGCGGAAGACCTAATCCGGTCTATGGCGCTCGGCTATCTCCACTTCAACCGCGTCGATTCCTATCGCGACTTCCCCGGCGCAGACATGCACGACGGCGAACAGTTACCCGGCGACATGCCCGGCAACATGGCAACGAAATTCGAGAAGGCCCCGCACTTCTCCGCCGCCGACTACTATGCCCGGTCGCGGTCACGCACTTATGCGTGTTGCTTCTCGCTCGATAACTCCGCCCATATCTGGCGCGAATATGCCAATGGGAATCCAAACGGCAAAGTCGGACTCGAATTCGAGTTCGGTAAGTTGCGGAAGCGGTTGAACGAGACGCTTCAACCCGACAAGTGCAGGCTCCAAGCCGAAGGCAAGCCTTGCCTGCAAATCTTCTCCGTCAACTATGGCATGGTGGATTATGTCGATTGGAACACGCATCGCGAGAACGCGGAGCGGCTTCCAAATCCTGTTCGCTATGCCTACCTCAAGGATTCCTGTTACGCGCCGGAACGCGAAATGCGCGTCTCGTTGTCCGCGCTCGGCATGGGCGAGTTCGCGTTTGATGATGGCTCAACGATGAAGTTTAGCGATAGCCTTCAAGTTCAATTCGATTTCCGCGCGGCGTTCGCGGATGGCACGATCAAACAAATCATGCGTGCGCCGGATACGAATTTGGATTTCTTGAGAACGGAGCTTGCGAAGCTACGCATCACTGCGATTGAGGGCTGAAACGAAAATTTCAATCACTTTGGGAGGCCGATTTTCGTAGGGGGCCGAATTTCGATACCCCGGCCTTGGGTCCCTACCTCCCTTTTGTTGTTCGTCCGTGTAGGGATGAAAGTTCAATCGTTTTGCGAGGCGTTGGATAGCAAGTCCTATGCCAAGTGAAGGCGGGGCGGCTGGGGACCCCTAGAGGTCCGCGCAAACGAAAACGACCGCCCCTCAGTGAAAGGCGGTCGCGTCCGTTCGAGTCAGAACCTCTTGCGTCCGGCCCGGTCGATTCAGATGTTCAAGAGTGCCAATAAGACCAACGCGGGGATGATCCATCCGAACGCGCGAAACAGAATCGTGAGAAGCAGGAAGCCGCCCAAGCCGTGCGCGTCGCGATCTTGGTCCATTGCCTATGCCGCCCTGATTTCCAGTCGTTCCATTGTGCGCTTCACGGCGGTTGCGGTCCATGCGCCGCCGCGAGACGTGCGAACGCTCGCGTCGTTCAACCGTGCTGCCATCGCGTTCATGCTCAAGCCTTCGCCAACAAGGGCCTCAATCACGTCGCGGCGATCTTCCGCGTCTTTGTCCGCCTTTGCGGTCACGGCCTTGTTGGCGCGCATCGTGAACCGAACGACCTCCGGGGCGTTGGCGCGAAGCCCACCTAGAACCTTGCCACGGGCCTTAGCAGCCGCGAGCGCGGCCTTGGTGCGAGCGGAGATAGCTTCCGCCTCATACTGCGCAACGACCGCCATGACGCCTACAGTCATCGTGTTAGCCTCTGGCAGGTCCGCCGCCACGAAGTTCACGCCGGAGTCGCGAAGGGTCATCAAGAACGCCGCGTTGCGTGAGAGACGATCTAGCTTCGCCACAACGAGGGTCGCGCCCGTGAGACGGCAACGCTTGATAGCCTTCGCGAGTTCGGGGCGGTCGTTGTCCTTGCCGCTTTCGACTTCCTTGGACTCCGGCGCGATGATCTTGCCGCCACGCTCCGCGACGAAGCGATGAACGGCCTCGCGCTGGGCTTCGATTCCGAGTCCGCTGCGGCCTTGCTTCGCGGTCGATACGCGAACGTAGGCAACGAAGGTGTTTTTCGTGTCGTTCTGGGCCATTTGTCAAAAGCTCCATCGGGCGTTGTCGGTTTTGACAATGCACGATTTTTGCCAGCGCCGTGAGTCGAACCCGACAATCTGGTAAATGGCGTGTTACAAGTAACGCCCATTTGACGGGCTTATCTGAGCGTCACGTTCGGCGCTCACGCGGATCACGCGCGCTTGCCGCCGTCATGTCGAAATGCCGCCGCCACGCGCTCAGGAAGCTCGCTCAGAGGCGGGCGCGATCACGCGCCACGATGACAGGGGCGAACGCCGGATGCGCTGGCGAGCGTTGTGAGAGACGCGGCGGCGATGCAGCGGAGCGCGCGGGATGCACGACACGGAAGCGATGCGAGCGCGCCAGTAACGCGCGCGATGCAGCGGCGAGCGCGGGTCGCGATGCGTGGCGCGAGGATCACGGCGGCGAGGAAAGTTGAAAGATTACCAGAGAGTCACGCGAAGCGGCGCGTTAAGGTTTCGGAGTCGCACGGCGTTACATCAAGACACATTCTTGCAAGCTCCACCCAACTCGGATTTTTATAAAAGTTTTCATGCAAAGAAGTCATCGAGCGACTCGGCGCGAGCGCGGATTTGTCGTGCGGCTCGCGTCGTGATCCTCCCGTTACATCAAGGCGGATCACACGACCGGACACGCGCCAGCGCGTGACATGACGCCCGCACGCCTATGATTGCGCTTCGCGCGCCGCATCGGCCCTGCAATGCAGCCGACGTGCGCAACGAGGTCATGTCGGGAACGGGGCCGACGCGGGCGACGTGGCAACGCGCGATGCGCCAACGCGGCGGGAGGGACAACGCGCCGTCGCGGGCGACGCGGCGATCTAGGCCGCGTGTCCGAGTGTCCGACGTGTCCGGGGAGTCTGCTACTAACTTTCCCCGCCCCTATTGGCGTGGCGATAGCCGTTACCTTCCTACCATATTCGGCTTTCTCCCTCCCGACTCTTTTCTCTCTCTTTTCTCTCAGACACTCAGACAAAGAAGAAAAGAGTAGGGAATGACTGGGAAAAGTCTGTCCGAGCAAGTGTCCGAGGGCGTCCGAGCAAGCCGTGAATCCTCGGACACGCTCCGCGTTCACGTCCCCACGTATTCGTAACCGGCGGATTTGACTCCATCCGCGCGGACGCTCGCCTTGTATTCCCATGTCGGAATCAGCGCCATCGCCGCCTTGAGCTTCTTTGTGGCGGCTTGTGTCTGCTTATCCGGGTGCAGGTTCAAAGCATCTTCATCGCTCAAGAGCGTCATCGACAACACGCGCGTCTTGCCGTTGGCGCGCTGGCCTTCAAGGTAGTCGGCAAGTCTCTCAACCCACGGGTCATCCGCGAGTCGCGCGTCCTGTTCGGTTTTCGCCGCCGCATAAAGCGAGGGATCAAGACGGATGGAATCCCCACGCGATTCCATCGTGGCGGCTTCCGCCCACAACTGGTCCCGGTCGCGCTCCAAGGCGGCAAGATCAATCTCGCCGCACACGACGGGCCAGAACCGGCGATTGCCGGTGAGGTCCGTGAGATACGCGCCGCCACCCGGATTCACAGTCCCGATAAAGATGCAGCGCCGGGGATAATAATCTTCACTCCGCCCATAAGGTTGCTTGTAGCGGTCTCTCAGAGTGGAGAGGAAAGCCTTTACCTCCTCAACCTCCGCCTTGGTCAAGCCGACAAGCTCGCCGAATTCGTGAATCCATGTCCCGGACAGCTTCATGCCGACCTTTTGTGTGTTCGCGAGGTCGCCAAGTTTCGCATCCGAATACCACTCGCCGCCCAATACGCCGACCGCGCTTGATTTGTTACCGCCCTGCGGTCCCTCAAGAGTGAGCATTTCGTCAAACTTTGTCCCCGGCTTTCGCGCTCGCCGCACCGCCGCGACCAGAACGATTTTTCCAATCGCGCGGACATAGGCGGCGTTGAAATTGTCCGTCACCTTCACGCCCAAATATCGCTCAAGCCAATTCTCGACGCGCGGCGTTCCATCCCATTGCGCCTCAACCTCGTTGAGATAATCGCACACCGGATTGAACGTGTTGCGCCGCGCGAGTGTCATCGTGGCTTCGTAAATATCTTCGGGCTTGAACGTCACGCCCCACTTGCGAAGCAAATAGAGTCGAATCTCGCGCCGGATCGCATCGTTGAGCGCGTAGCCGAGATGCGCGGGCCACGGATACGCGACCTCGCCGCGCAATCCATAGGTTTGCGAAAGCTCATTATATCCGAGGTCCCAATACTCAGTGCCAATGAGGATCAAAGCATTGCGATATGTGGGATGAATCTGCCCCGTCTTTTTGTCGTAAGTGACGCCTTTGGGCGGGGCGGGCAGGTCATCATTGATCGCAAGCGCGCCGCCATAGCCGTCCGCGACAACAATCTCATTCCCGGTCGCGGGCGTGGCGTGTCCATCGCCCATAACGGCGTTGTAGTCATCGGAGTCGATAAGCTCGCGCGGGAACCACCCGTCCGCGATCATGCGCGCCAGCATGTCGAGATTCGTGTAATCGCGACATGAGTCATGCTGGCACTTGATCGAATAGACGGGGGCGGAGCTATCACCTGCATTGACCGCCATACAGGCCCGGTCATCGGGGTCGCCGGGGTTACTGTGTCCGTCATCGAAAGGGCAAACAATCTCAGGCCCACTTGAGCCGTTGCCGCGAATGCGCTCCGGCGCACGGTCGCGAAGCAAATCCGCAATCTGGAATCCCCCGGCGTGTGTGCGGGACCACGACGCGAGGTCTTGGCCTTCGCGCGTCTTAGATTTGCTCCCGCCACTCCGGCCCTCTTGCGCGAGCTTGTCGTAGGGATTGTCCAATTCGAGCGTTCGCCAGTCGAATAGATCGCCGCCGCAGATTGTGATTTCCCAAGGCATGTTGCGAGCGTGGCGCGGGAAATAGAACAGGCGCGACGTGTCAGTGCCGGTCATATCGAGCGCAGCGCCAAGCCCCATGAGGTCCGCCATCGCAGGCGGAACCTTAGCCCATTTCGCGATTGCCTCTTGCTGCGTCGGGGCTACGTCCGCGTCCGCGATTACGAAAGGCACGGCGAGCGGAATCACGACGCGGTTCTTTGACATAGGGTTCATACTGATATTGACCACAATGCCCTTGTTCCTGTGTTCAACGTCGATGAACTCGGCTGTCTTGACGTGTCCGGCGTCCCAGCCCTTCTTTTCAAGCAGGTAACGGCGCATCAAATCCGTGTCGATTTCGATGTTCTCAGCATCCTCCCCAAGGTCCTTCGTCCACCACTTCACGACTTCATCGCGCTTGAAATCGTCGTGCGTCTTACCGTTTGAGTGCGTTGTATAGCGGATGCACGCGCATCCGAGCGCGACCATGGCGGCGTCGATTTTTTCGGGCGGTGTCCCCTTGTCGAAATCGAGGCCGATTGCATACAGGGCTTTCACAGCCGTCTTGAGCCGCTGCCCCGGAGCCATCTCACCTGTGACGAATGCGAGGCCGTCCTTATTCTTATCCTCGCGATGCTCGCTCAACCGCAGGAACATGGTCGCCACGTCCGGCGTCTGCGTATCAAGTTTCCAGTTCCGGGATTCCTTGTTGGGACCATACATCCACTTAAACGGATGGTCCCGGTAATCGTCGGGATTGAACGGAGTCAGGAGTCGAGCATCGTTGAACATGGAAGGCGCAGGCGCTTCCTCAACGGAGTCGGGAACAGGAATGGGATTGTCGATTTTCTCTGTCATGTCGTTTCACTTGAAGGGCGGGGGCGCGGATGCTTGCGAGGTCCGCGCCCCCTACATCATTGCCGGACAGAGAACGGCGTTGATGATTCTGAAATCTCGATAGTCTCTGTCTGACGCGCTCGCACTCGCGTCGTGTGTCCGATGGTTCGGTTTGCTCCCGATTCGCGGAGCCGTCAAAGATTCGACCCGGTAAGAAGCCCAAGCCGAATTCTTGACGGTCCCTCGAATCGGGAATTCGGATTACAGGGGCGGCGACGCGGAACGCTATGCCAGACATTCCGCGCCGCCTCGCGCGCCAGTCGCCGTCAGAAGAAACGCCAGCGCACGTTTTCAATGAGGTTGACGGCGGCGGCCCGCGTCATAGACGCGATCACATGCCAGCCGCCGCCCTTCCGCAGTGTGCGGAGGCCGCACACGGCAGGTTCCGTCTTAGCGGTCAGTCAAGGTCACATAGAGCGAGCCGTCATCCTCGCCGTCGCCCTTCACGTATCCGATGGAATCGCCGCCGAATGCCGAGATTGAAACCGGAGTGTTCGCAGGAATCATCATTGAGTCCGTGGTCGCGGCGGCGTTGCGTGCGAGATGCACGACAACATCGGCGGTCACGATGAAGGCGCGGCGCGTGCCCGATGGACCCGCGACCGTGAAGCTGCCCGCTTCATCGGTTGCGGCGAATGTCTGTGTCGTTTCGATAAAGCCAAGGTGAGTCATGTCTGTTCCCTGTTTTGTGTTTTGAAGTGGCGGCGCGAACAAGGCTCGCTCGCGCCGCCGTCCGCGCGCGGCGGGCGTGGAGATAGCGCCGCGCTGGATTTCTGGACGTGCAGGCCGGATGGTGGCCCGGTTGTTCAGCCGTGACGGTCATCCCCGTCAAGAAACGCCGTCATAGCTGCCGGTTCCGGCCTGCACGCCTTTTCTGCGGACTGACGCGGCGCGGGACCATCCGTCAGTGCGCAGATTTCAATTCGTGTGGGCCGCGCTTCTCTATTTCCCGATAGACCGCGCGGCCCTCCCTCCCGCCCGCGCGAGGCACGGGGGGCGAGTTCTGTTTTCATCGGAGTGCCGTCTTGACGGCCTTCTCAATCGCGTTCGCGAGCATCAAGGCTCCGCCGTCGTGCGCGACATAGACCGGCTCGCCCCCGACGCTAACGAGCTTTGGGCGGCGGAAGCTCAAGTGAATGAGCGTAGTCGTGCCGCCGTCACTCAGAATGATTGCGCGTGGCACGTCATCCTGCATTTCGGTTTCATCCAACGCGATCAAGTAACCGCGCGACGTGAGCGCGGTTTGCAATCGCGTCACAATCCACTTAACCGCGCGAATGCTCGCATAGGCGTCGTGGAGTCCATCGGGATTCCGTTCAACGAGGGCGTTCCAGTCGGGGGAGCGGAACGACCGCTTACGAGCGCGGGCGGCGGCCACGGCGGACTACCTTCCGGCGCGCGCTGGGGTCGCGTTGCGCGTGTTTCTTGTCAAGAACGCGGTGCCGTTCCGCCCATTCCTCAACCGCCGCGCGGTCGAAACGAATGAGCTTGCGGTGGAGGTCTTGCGCGAGTGGCGGGAAACCGGCGCTCGCATATCGTGCCCAATGGATTACCTGCCGTGAGCTTACAGCTTCATCCAGCGCGGCGGAAACGAATGCAGCGGCTTCTTGCGGGGTCATGGTGTTTGTCATTTCAATCCTCAAAAGGCATTCCAGTTCGCCGAACGGAAACGGCGGCGGACAAAGTGGTGCGAGTTTTTTGCGGCTTTCCATTTCGCCAACGCGGCCCACAACGCGGTATCCCGGTCGGGATATTCGGTATCGAGACACGCGGCGGTCCCCGCTGCGGCTTCATCGAAGGACTCCGGGAGAATGTCGCCCGCAATCGAGTTCGGATATTTGAGCGCCATCGCGTGCAAGTCACGCCGGACGCCCGCGACCAATTCAGGGTCTAGGACAACCGTGTCACTCATTCGGCATTTTCCTTCGCCGCTTTGAGCCGCTTCGCCAATGCAGCCGAGTTCTTGCGGCTCGCTTCGATTTGCTGATTCACATGGTCGAGGCGGCGAGCGGCATCGAGTCGGCGGACCTGTTCCGGGGAGAGTGTTTTCGGCTCCGGCTTATCCGCGCCAAAACGCGCCAACTCGTTTGCAATTTCCAAACGGCGCGCGGGCGACATGGACTTGAGTTCGTCCGGGCTGTGTTCGGAATCGAGCTTGGCGCTTTCACGCGCCGCTTCCTCGCGCTGACGCGCTTCAAGCGCGTTGATCGCTTCGAGTCGAGCGGCGGCGTTGGGCATTGCCTTGATTTCATCAAGCGTAGGCCCAGCCGCGATCTTGGCCGCTTCTTTCGCCGCGCGATCTTCGGGCGAGTTTTCTGCCGCCATTGTCACGCTGGGGAACTGCTCAACGAGACTCGCGATTGCGTTTTCGAGTTCGGAGTCGTCGGCAAGAGTTCGCACAAGTGAGTCCGCGACGGCGGAGACTTTCGATTCTGCCAGCTTGGAAGCCGGGCTATCTCCGCGTTGGCGAAGCGCGCGGATGCTGCGAACGATTTGGTCGCGCCGCATGGCGCGGTTCTTTTCGTCAGTTTTGCTCATAGAGATTCCTCGCGAACGCGCACACGCGAGTCCGCGCGCGGCGTTTGCATCGTTTGAGTTGGGATTTCCGCGAGGTTTCGGAACGCCCCCGGCGCTCCTGAGCAATCGACCCGACTACAATTCGAGGATAGGCCGCATAGTGATTTAATTCTGCTGAAAAGTCAAGAAATGCAGATGCCGTCGTCATCGCTTGCAAGCACACAAGAGCGCGTCATTCGCCTATGACGCAAAAACGGTCGAGTGTGTGCATTGATGCAAAGCACGCGCGTCAACCATCGCGGCGTGAACCTAAAGCGGACGATTCCACATGGAGTCGTTGTGTGGAATCCGTTGCGCCGCTGCATCATCGGCGCGGAATGCGCGCGGACCACGAAAATTCTTTCGTTTCGACCGAATCCGGCGAAAAGCACAAGATCATGTATCGGCGTAGGAAAGCGGAGATACAAGCTATTGGTCCGCTTCCGGTTGACAATGCTCCGCCTACGGACGGACCCCCGTTGCCATCGGCGCGAATCCGTTTTAGGTCCGGCGTAGCATGGAAGCCCTGAGCCTCATTCGCCTACCGCGCCGCCCCAATGCAATCGCATGGGCCGTGAATTGGCTGGCCTTCGAGCGGCGGAAGCGTCCTACGCGCCGCGCGCTGGCCCTCAAGCGGCGGACGGCGGGACGGCGTGGGCATGTCGTGGCATTCAATGGGTTCCGCTTCCTCAGAACGCCCATGACTGAGAAAGAGCGCGCGGCACTACTAGAAGCCGTCACGACCCTCACACCCGGAGCGTGACGGCCTTCTTGAAATCCGCCTTGCCGTTCCGAATGGGAATCGACTGGCAGGCCGAAAAGCCCTTCCCCACATACAGAGTGCGCCCGATATTCGTTGCCTGAAACCGGATTGCGATTGCGCCCTGATATTCGCTCGCGCGCTCAGGCGAGAAAACTGAGCCGTTGGCGGGAAAGAGTTTGATTTCCTGAATCGTGCGCCTCAAGAGTTGATGCAGGCGCGAGCGGAGGTCAAAGAGGTCCGGCCCGCGTGTCGCGTGCGCCGTGTCCAATCGCTCCAAGCCATCTTGAACTTGCCGGAAATCCGACTCGGCGGTTTTCGCGCGCTCCCGTTCTTCCTCAATCTGAGACTCTAGCGTGCGGAGCGTAACTGTCAGATTGTCAACGGTCGCTTGTGCCGTATCCAATCGCGCCAGCAATGTCGGCTGATTAGGTCTAGCAATGAGCAATTCCGTGATGGAGTCCAACTGCTTTCGGGTTCGCGCAAGCTCCGAATCCTTTTCCAGTTTCGTATCTTCCAACGCCTTGAGCGCCGCGCGGCTGCTACTCGCGATCTCCGGGAACAGTTCGTTGTAGTTCAATTCCTCAAGGGCCGCGATTAGCAGAGATTCGACCGGCCTGTATTTCCAAGAGGGCGCTTTGCAATTCGACACGGCGCGGCGCGCATTGGAGCAAGAGAGGTAAGCGCCACCCTTGGGGCCTTCGCCCTTGTTGACGTGATGCAGCGGCGCTCCGCAGTTTCCGCAGAGCATCAACCCCGTAAAGAGATTCGTGTAGCTCTCCCCTTTCCTGCCAGCGGGAATCCGGCGCGATGCGCGGGCGCGGCGGGCGCGCTCAAACGTGGCGCGAGGAATCACGACGGGGAAGTAATCGGGAATCGGGTCGCCATCGGGGACGCGCGATTTCTTTCCCCCTTTGACCTCAATCCGCATGGGCTGAAACACGCCGCACACGGCCTCATTCTCCAAAATCTTTTGAATGTAAGAGCCTTGCCAGCCCTTCGATTTTCCGAACGTCGGGACTTTCTCCGAATTGAATCGGCGCTCAATCACGCTCTTGCCACTACCGGCAAGCGCCATGTCGAAAATTCGCCGAACAACTTTCTCGCGGTCCTTATCGACCACGAAAGCGGTTCTTTCCCGATTCAGCGTAAGCCATGCCGGGCAACGCGCCGTGAGCTTCTTGCCATCGGCTTGAGCTTTCGCGCGTTTGTTCTTCCATGACGCGCTAAGGCGCTTTGACTTGAGCGCGCTTTCTTCATGCGCGCGAAACATGGTCGTGAGGGAAATGAGCAAGTCGCCAAAGTCCGCGTCCATTTTGGCGGCGGTGTAGAGCTTCCCGTCAGTGAGCGTCACGACATTGACGCCGCGCTCTAGGATTCCAGTGAATTGAATGAACGCGCTCCGCACTGTGTCACGGGAAAGCCGGTCAAGGTTCTCAACTAGCAGGTAGGACCCCTTGCGAATCTTGCCCGTCTCAACCGCGTTGAGGAACACGCCAAGCGCGCCCTCTTGCGCGTTCTTTCCCCGGAACGCGGACACGCCCAAATCCCGGAATGTGAGTGACTCGTCTAGCTCTAGGCCGTGCCGCTTGGCGTAGTCGCGGGATAGCTCAGTCTGGCGACGGAAGGAGTCGCCCTTGGACTGTTCTGGCGTTGAAAAACGCAGGTAACTGTAGGCGCGAGGCATTTTCATAGGCTCCGGATACCATTTCGGTGTTCCAGACTACAATAGGTTGATGATCGGCCCGCCGGGCTCCGGCAAGTCGATGCTCGCCGCGCGATTGCCGGGGCTTCTGCCGCCGCTGGACGCACGCGAGGCGCTGGAAATCTCGATGGTGCAATCGCTGGCGGGACAATTGCCCGAAGGCGCGATCTCGCGGCGGCGTCCGTTCCGCAATCCGCATCATTCCGCGTCGATGGCGGCTTTGGTCGGCGGCGGTCTGCGTGTGAAGCCGGGCGAAGTGTCGCTGGCGCATCTGGGCGTGCTCTTCCTGGATGAGCTCCCGGAATTCCAACGCGGCGTTCTCGACTCGCTGCGCCAACCGATCGAAACCGGCGAAGCGATCGTAGCGCGCGCCAATGCGCATGTGCGTTTTCCGGCGCGCTTTCAACTCGTCGGCGCGATGAACCCGTGCCGCTGCGGTTACATGAGCGATCCTTCGCAATCCTGCGGCCGCGTGCCCAAATGCGGCAACGATTATCAGGCGAGGCTGTCCGGCCCGCTGCTCGACCGCATCGACATTCATGTCGAAGTGAACAGCGTTTCCGCCGCCGATCTGTCGCTGCCGCCGCCGTCGGAAGGCACGAGCACCGTGGCGGCGCGCGTGGCCAAAGCGCGCGACATCCAGCGCATGCGGTTCGAGAACGAAAACGTCCGCACCAACGCGGAAGCGGAAGGTGAATTGCTCGACCGCGTGGCAACGCCGGAGAAAAGCGGAAGCGATCTTCTGGCCGATGCCGCCGACGCGATGAAGCTGACGGCGCGCGGCTATCACCGCGTGCTCCGCGTGGCGCGTACCATCGCCGACCTCGCCGCCAGCGAAACGGTGAAACGTGCGCATATCGCTGAAGCCTTGTCCTATCGCCGGGCCATCCAGCCGCAATAGACGGAACTTTCCCGAAGCCCTGCGCGTTTTGAGCGCGGGCATTTCGTCATTCGGGAGTTTCATGATGGGCAAGACAGCCATTCTCGGCGTCGTTCTTATTGTGCTGGGTATTGCAGGATTGCTGTTCAGCCATTTCAGCTACACCGAAACCAAGCCGGTGCTGAAAGCCGGACCGCTTCAGGTCAACTCGCAGGAAGAGCACACGATCTCCATTCCCACCATCGGCAGCATCGTGTTGCTGCTGGCGGGTACAGCGCTTGTGATCGCGGGGCGGAGAGCGGCGTGACGGCTTCGCCGGAAATGCTGCGCACAGAGCAGCGCGCCGCTGCGGACAGATCCTCGCAACTTTCGTTTTTCGCGCGCACGGCGAACGCGGTGGCCCACGCATCCGGCAAACCCGTGACGTTCGCACTTTGCTGCCTGACCATTATTGTGTGGGCCATTACTGGCCCGATCTTCCACTACTCCGACACCTGGCAGCTCATCATCAACACCGGCACCACCATCATCACCTTCCTGATGGTGTTCCTGATCCAGAACACACAGAACCGCGACGGCGCCGCACTGCAAGCCAAGCTCGACGAGCTTATCCGCGTGACCAAGGAAGCGCGCAACGACCTGGTCGGCATCGAGAAGGAGCCGGAGCAGAAAATCGAAAAATTGCGTGAGGAATGCGAGGAGGAGGCCCATAGTAAAGGCTGAACCGGTTACACCGTTTCGTGATATAAAGCTGTACACCACGACATTAGGGGAACCGGATGAAGGCCTTTCGTTTCGCTGCATTGCTCGTCGCGCCATTTCTCTTTCCCGCGACGCTTCCCGCCACCGCCGCCGACAATGGCACTGTGACCGTGTTCGCCGCCGCGTCGCTGACCGATGCGCTGAACGAAATAGGCAAGGCCTATGAAGCCAAGACGGGTACGCATGTCGTCTTCTCCTTCGCCGCTTCGTCGGTTCTGGCGCGGCAGATCGAGAATTCCGCGGGCGCGGACATGTTCCTGTCCGCCGATCTGGACTGGATGGATTATCTCGACAAGAAGAACCTGATCGCCCCCGGCACGCGGCACACGCTGCTCGGCAATCATCTGGTGCTGATCGCACCCGCCGGCTTGAAAGTAAATGTGAAGATCGCGCCGCATTTTGATCTCGCCGACGCGTTGGGCAATAGCCGCCTCGCGCTCGCCGATCCGGCATCGGTGCCGGCCGGCAAATATGGCAAGGCCGCGCTGACCAATCTGGGCGTATGGGACAGTGTCTCGGGCAAGCTCGCCGTGGCGGAGAACGTGCGCGCCGCGCTCGCCTATGTGGCGCGCGGCGAGACCACGCTCGGCATCGTTTACAACACGGACGCGCAGATCGAGCCGCGCGTGCATGTCGTGGGCACTTTCCCGGACGACAGCCACGCACCGATCCTTTATCCGGTGGCGCTGACGAAGGACGCCAAGCCCCGCGCCGCCGAGTTCGAGAAATATCTCGACAGTCCGGCGGCGCAGGCCGTTTTCAAGAAAGACGGGTTTATCCTCGTGAAAGATTGATCAGGCCGTGCCTCGTCCCAGCCACCATGCGATGGCGGCACCGGCAACGATACCCGACACGACCTCCATGATGATGGCCGCGAGCGTGAAATCGAGCGGGAAGTGATACCAGTTCCAGTAGGACACGTTCACCGCGATGGCGGAGGATACGAACATCCCGGTCACCGCCAGCCAGCGTGTCGTGAAGCCGCCCATGATCATCGATGCGATCCAGGCCGCGATCAGCGCCTGAACGAATTGCTTGGCGAATTCCTTCACCAGCATCGGCATCATGTCGGCATCGAGATTCTGTCCTGCAGGGTTATAGACAAGAAGGCCATGCGGACCCGCTTTCTCGGCCGCTACCATCTGCTCGGACATCTTGGGGTCCTTTGGATCGACCCACGGATAGAAATAGAGACCGGCGTGATCGCCCATCGCCGTCTGCATGGCGGACATGACCGGCCCTTCGTTCGGAATCTGGCTGAAGCCTGTCGTGCCAAGCGGCGTGACCGTGTGCGCGATGGCCATCCAGATGAACATGGCAATAGCGCCGAGCAGCGCGGCGATGAGAATGCGCATCGGTTAATCCCCCCGAATTGATGCGGGGCGACTATAGCGCAGGATTTGTGACGGCGCTTACTCGGCGGGCGATTGTGCGCTGCGGTATTGGGCCCAGCGGGCCTTGATGGAATCGCTGGTTTCCCGGCTTCCGTCCGGTGACCAGCCGGGCGGCGCGAAAATATAGCCCGCCACTTCGCGGAAGGACCGCGCGGTCGCAAGGTCTTTGGCCATGCCGATGAATTCGTGGAAGGCGACTTTGAAGGGATTGAAGGTGCCCAGATTTTTCACGATGCCGTAGCGCGGCTTTTCGGTTTCGTCTTCTTCCACGAAGCTGCCGAACAGTTTGTCCCAAACGATGAAGACGCCGGCATAATTCGCATCCAGATAGCGGGCATTGGTGGCGTGATGCACGCGATGATGCGACGGCGTGTTCATCACCGCCTCGAACCAGCGCGGCATCTTTTGGATGGCTTCGGTGTGAATCCAGAATTGATAGACGAGATTGATGCCGGCGACGAAGGCCAACATGCCGAGCGGAAAGCCCAGCAGCAAAAGCGGCGCCTTGAAAACAAAGCCGATGGTGAGAAAGCCGCCCCACGGTTGGCGCAGCGCGGTGGAGAGATTGTAGTGCTGGCTGGAATGATGCGTCACATGCTCCGCCCAGAACCAGCGAATGCGGTGGGCGCTACGATGCCACAGATAATAAGTGAAATCGTCCAGCACAAAACAGATCGCGACGGCGGGAACCGACCAGGCCACCGCCATCAGCCGGTATGGCATCACGAGAAGGGCGAACCAGACAAAGATGAAACCGAACACCGCACCGAAGACGACGCTGCCAAAGCCCATCATCAGGCTTGTCGCCATGTCGCGCACTTCGTAGCGGCCGCGGCCGGTGAAGCGCACGAACAACATCTCCACGATAACGAGGATGATGAAGGCGGGTGTCGCGATCTGGGTCGGATCGAAATGCATCAGGCTTTTCCCATCCGCGTTTCCCATTCACGCGCGATGTTTTCGTCGGGGAAGGCGATCGTCGCGGCGGGAAAGGTGAAATCGGCGAAGCGCAAAGCAAGCGCCGCGCCCGTACGCGAAGCTGTCTTCACGTCGCCCCGGCTGAGGCGGCGTGTGACGAAGCCGTCCCCGCGCGCGGTGACGAGATAGACTGCGCCGTCGCGCGCATCTTCCAGCATCGCCGAG
>DASXHQ010000104.1:0-40637 GCA_036488415.1 Rhizomicrobium sp. | reverse complement strand
CCCTTCAAAACGCTTTCCCTCAACGGCCTTACTGTAAATCATCCAGATATTTTACTCATTTCAAACAGCGAGTCCGATGTTCTGGGCGGTAATGCGAGCCCCAAAATGCTGATCGGACTTTCCATCCTCAGCAAGCTGCATCTCTATATCGCTTACGGCGAGCACAATCTCTATGTCACGCCGGCAGATGCGCATTAGGGCTTCAGCGTCTTGGCCCAGTCTTCTGCCCAGTCGTGCAGCGGCATCAGCAAGTGTAGCAGCGCCGTGCCCTGTTTGGTGAGCGCATAACCGCTCTCGCCAAGCTCGACGAGCTTGGTCTCGCGCAATTCGGTGAGGCGGGTGTTGAGGACGCTGGGCGCGATCTCGCAGGCCGCCAAAAGATCGCGGAAGTTCAGGCGGCGATGCTCGCGTAATTCCCAGATCACGCGCAGCGCCCAGCGCCGGCCCAACAGTTCGAACAGCGCCATGCCCGCGCGCCCGCTGCGGGAACCTCGCACCGGCTTGCCCGGCTTCGGAATCCGTTTCGTCATCGATTCTTCGCTATTATTTTAATAGCACACTCCTGCTTCTTACGCTACTGTTTTGATAGCACAGAACAGGAGCGAAAGACCATGACTGTCCCCCGTATCGCCACCGCCGAGCCGCCTTACACGCCGGAAATCGAATCCGCGCTCAACCGCATCATGCCGCTGGGCGTGCCGCCGCTCGTGCTGTTCACCACCCTGGCGCGCAACCCGCGCGTATTCCAGCGCTTCATGGCGGGCGGTCTTCTCGACAAGGGCTCGATCTCGTTGCGCGAGCGGGAGATCGTGGTCAACCGCACCACCGCGCGCTGCGGCAGCGAATATGAGTGGGGCGTGCATATCGCCTTCTTCGCGGAAGCCACCGGCCTCACGCCGTCGCAGGTCCGCGCCACCGTGCATGGCGACGCGAACGATCCGGCGTGGTCGCCGAGCGAGGCGCTGCTCATCCGTCTGGTGGATTCGCTGCACGATTGGGCCGAGGTGCCCGATGCGCTGTGGGCGGAGCTTCGCGCCGCGTTCAGCGAGGAGCAATTGATCGAGTTGATCGTGCTAACCGGCTTCTATCATATGGTTTCATTCGTCACGAACGCGCTGCGCCTGCCATTGGAGAAAGACGCCGCGCGCTTTCCGATATGAAACGAAAAGGCCGGGAATTTCTCCCGGCCTTTTCGCAAATCTTTTTCTGTTCTTCCTAGTGAACGACACCCATCACACATGCCCCCAGAAACATGAACACAACAGTCACCGCGAGAAGTTCCAGTTCACGAACCATCGGTCCCTCCAATGCTTCTTTGGACGCCACAAGTCTGACGCAATTGAACGGGCCAATATACGAACCGTTCCCCGGTTCCCGCGTCATTTTGTTGCCCTTGCTGTAAGCCTCCGAAAAGCTTGAAGCTTTTTTTGCGTTTCGATCCGGGAATCTGTGCATAAATCTTCGCCGCGCTGCAGCGATGCCGCGGCAGCGAGGAATTCAGGAGGTTCCGAATCCGCCGCCGCCTGGTGTGGCGATCTCGATGCAGTCGCCCGGTGCGACTTTTGTTTCATCGGCGCCGCGCAGAGTTTCGCGCGTGCCATTGGTGCGGATAATCGTCGTGGTTCCACTTTTGGCATCTTCGCCGCCATCAAGGCCGAAGGGCGATGTCACGCGGCGTGTGGAGAGAATAGCGGCGTTCATCGCTTCGCGAAAACGGATTCGGCGAACCACACCGCTTCCACCGTGATGTTTGCCCGCGCCGCCGGAACCTTCTCGAATCGAAAACTCTTCCAGCAAAACCGGATAGCGCGCTTCCAGAACTTCCGGATCGGTGAGGCGCGAATTCGTCATGTGCGTGTGGACGGCGGACACGCCATCGAAGTTGGACCCCGCGCCCGCGCCGCCGCAGATCGTCTCATAATATTGATGGCGTTCGTTGCCGAAGGTGAGGTTGTTCATCGTGCCCTGCGATGCCGCGAGCACGCCAAGGCAGCCGAACAGCGCATCGCACACCGCCTGGCTCGTCTCGACATTTCCGGCGGCGACGGCGGCGGGCGGATTGGGATTGAGCAGCGAGCCGCGCGGCACAACGATCTCCAAGGGTTTTAGACATCCGGCATTCATCGGGATGTCGCCCTCGACCAAACAGCGGAAGACGTACAGCACCGCCGCCTTGGTCACCGATCCCGGCGCGTTGAAATTGTTGTTCTGCTGCGGCGAGGTGCCGGTGAAATCGATCTTCGCCGAGCGCGTGGCGCGATCCACCGTGATCTTCACCCGGATCGTCATGCCGCCATCCATCGGCATCGAGAATTCGCCATCGTGCAAAGCGCCGATCACCTTGCGCACGCTTTCCTCGGCATTGTCCTGCACATGCGCCATGTAGGCAGTGACGACGTCCGCGCCGTAATTGGCGCAGGCACGGCGCAGCTCTGAAATCCCGCGCGCGCAACTCGCCGCCTGGGCTTTCAGGTCTGCGATGTTCTGTTCCGGATTGCGCGCCGGGTTTGCCGTCGTGCCCAGCACCGCGCGCACGGCCGCTTCGTCGAAATGGCCTGCGCGCACCATCTGAATGCCGTCGAACAAAACGCCTTCCTCGTCGATGGTTTTGGAGAACGGCGGCATGGAGCCGGGCGTGATGCCGCCGATATCCGCATGGTGCCCGCGGCTCGCCACATAGAACCGCGCCGTACCGTCGACAAACACTGGCGCGACCACCGTGATGTCCGGCAGATGCGTGCCGCCGTGGTAAGGCGCGTTGGTCACGAACATGTCGCCATCGCGCATGGCGGGATGCTTCTTCATGATCGCGGTGACGCAATCGCCCATCGAGCCCAGATGCACCGGCATATGCGGCGCATTCGCCACCAGCCCGCCTTCGGCATCGAAGATGGCGCAGGAGAAATCCAACCGCTCCTTGATGTTCACGGACGAGGCGGTGTTCTGCAGCGTCGCGCCCATTTCTTCGGCGATGGCCATGAACAGATTGGCGAACACTTCCAGCGACACCGGATCGGCCTCTGTGGTCGCATTGATCGCGGGTTTGGCCGCGGCCTCGCGTGTCAGCACCAGCGAACGGTCTTCTCTAATGTCCGCGCGCCAGCCTGGCTCGACCACAATGGTTTGATGGGGCTCGATCAGCAAAGCCGGGCCGTTTATCGCTGCACCCGCCGCAAGCTCACTCACTTTATATAAAACTGCATCGCGCCAAGTACCGTGGGAAAAGAACATTGCCTTTCCTCCCCCGTTTGCGGGGGAGGGGGACCGCGAAGCGGTAGAGGGGGCGGCTGCGCCTTCGAAAGCACCGCCACCCCCTTCGCGCGCGCCACCTCCCCCGCAAAGCGGGGGAGGAAAGTCTGCTGCCTCAACTTCAACGGATTCCGCAATCAGCCCTTTGCCTTCAAACCCAAATCCGAATAGCCGTGCGTGTTGTTCGGCAAAGGCGCGAGACATTTCTTCGAGAGGACCAAGAGCAATTGGCAGCGTTGTGTCGCTGCCGTCGTAGCGGATGTGAACGCGCTTGATCGCGTGGGTGGACGTTGCGCCCTGCGTCTTGATTTCGTTGTCGGCTTCGTGCGCCAGAACATCGGCAAGCTCTGGGAGCGACGGCATCAGCGCTGCATCCAGCGTCTTGCCCACCGCCCGTTGCCGCAGCGCCCTCAGGTTGGCGAGCTTCATGCCATAGGCTGACAACACGCCGGAGAAGGGATGGATGAAGATGCGCGTCATGCCCAGCGCGTCGGCGACGAGGCAGGCGTGCTGGCCGCCCGCGCCGCCGAAGCAGTTGAGCGCGTAATCGCGCGCGTCGTAGCCTTTCGCCACCGAGATGCGGCGAATGGCATTGGCCATGTTCTCGACGGCAATGCGGATGAAACCGTCGGCGACCTCTTCGGCGGATTGCCCGGTCTGCTGCGCCAGTGCGGCGAATTTTTCGCGCACCACCGCTTCATCCAGCGGCTCGTTCGCGCCGGGTCCGAAGATGTGCGGGAAAAATTCGCCGCTCAGTTTCCCCACCATCACATTCGCGTCGGTGACGGTGAGTGGGCCGCCGCGGCGATAGCAGGCCGGTCCCGGATCGGCGCCCGCCGAGTCCGGGCCCACGCGGAAACGCGCGCCGTCGTAATGCAGGATCGAGCCGCCGCCCGCCGCGACGGTGTGGATCGCCATCATCGGCGCCCGCAACCGCACGCCCGCGACTTCGGTTTCGTAGATGCGCTCATAGGTTCCGTCGAAGCGCGACACGTCTGTGGACGTGCCGCCCATGTCGAAGCCGATGACATGCGCGAAGCCCGCGTCGCGCGCCGTTTCCACCATGCCGACCACGCCGCCGGCGGGGCCGGAGACGATGGCGTCCTTGCCACGAAAGAAATCCGGCGCAGCGAGGCCGCCATTCGATGTCATGAAGAACAACCGCGTGCCGCCCAGCGCGCGCGAAATGCGGGAGGCATAACGCGACAGAACCGGCGACAGATAAGCGTCCGCCACGGTGGTATCGCCGCGCGAGACATATTTCATCAACGGCACGGTGTCGTGGCTGATCGAGACCTGCGTGAAACCAACCTCGCGCGCAATCTCCGCCGCACGTCGCTCATGCGCCGGGTAGCGATAGCCATGCAAAAACACGATGGCGCAGGAATCGATCCCGCTTTCGCGCGCTGTTTGGAGATCGCGCCGTAACGCGTCTTCATCAAGCGCAGCCAGGACCTCGCCCTCTGCCGTCACGCGCTCGTTGGCTTCGATCACGCTGTCATAGAGCATGTCGGGCAATTCGATTTTCAGTGCGAACAGCTTGGGCCGGTGCTGATAGCCGATGCGTAGCTGGTCGCGCAGGCCCTTCGTCGTCACCAGAACGGTGCGCTCGCCGCCGCGCGTCAGCAGCGCGTTCGTCGCTACTGTCGTACCCATGCGCACTTCGCCGATCTGCTCCGCCAGAATCGCGGCATTCGTGGCCACGCCGACACAACGGCGAATGCCTTCCAGCGCCGCATCGTCATAAGCGGGATTTTCCGAGAGAAGCTTGTGACTTGTCAGTGTTCCATCGGGCGCTTCCGCCACCACATCGGTGAACGTGCCGCCGCGATCTATGTAGAAATTCCACTGCTTCATATGGCCCGTCGCAATTCCGCCGAGATTGGCTTATCCCCTTCGCCCATGTCCATCTGGGGAAAATTGGGCGGTGCGGCGGCGGGCTTTCTGGCCGGCGGGCCCTTGGGTGCGCTGGCGGGCGCGTTCGCGGGCCATGTGCTGTTCGACCGTTCCGGCTTCATGGCCGAGCGGCCCGAAGAGGAAGGCGTCGCCTTCACCATCGCCATCATCGCACTGGGCGCCAAGCTGGCAATGGCCGATGGCGTGGTCACGCGTGACGAAGAAGAAGCCTTCACCCGCGTCTTCCGCGTGCCGCAATCCGAAGCGGACAACGTCAAGCGCATCTTCAATCTCGCCCGGCGCGACACCGCCGGCTATGAAGCCTATGCCACGCAGATTGCCGGCATGTTCCGTACCAATCCCGCGGTTCTGGAAGACGTCATGGACGGTCTGTTCGAGATCGCGAAGGCGGATGGCGTGTTTCACCCCGGCGAAGCCCGGTTTCTGGAACGCGTCGCGGAAATCTTCGGCTTCGCGCCCAACGTCTATCGCCGCATCCGCGCCACGCATTTTGTGGATTCGTCCGATCCCTATGTGATCCTCGGCGTCAGTTACGAAGCCAGCGAGGAAGAGCTGAAACACACCTATCGGCTGCTGGTGAAGGAGAACCATCCGGACAGCCTCATCGGCCGCGGCGTGCCGCCGGAATTCGTGCAGCTCGCCACCGACAAGCTCACCGCCATCAACGCCGCCTATGAAACGATCCGCAAGGAGCGGGATATAAGATGATCGCGCCCGCCACGCAGCTTCGCCTCGAAGATTGGCACGATTTCTACGTGATGATCGGCACCAGCGCGGGCGCGCTCGTCGGCGCGACGTTCGTGGTGGCAACGCTTGCGGGCAATATCGAAAAGCGGATGATCGGCATCAAGGGGTTCATCACGCCCGCCACCGTGCATCTGGGTAGCGCGCTGGTGGGGTCGGCGATTCTGATGGTGCCGACATTGACGGCGCTGTTCGTAGCGTTGTTGCTGGGCGCGGGCGGGCTTGCTGGCATGATCTATGGTTTCATCATCTATTTCCGCATCACCCGGCTCAAGATCGATATGATCGACCGCTTCTGGTACGGCGTCGCTCCGATCCTGATGTATGGCCTGCTCGCCGCATCGGCGTGGCTTGTTTTCAAGGACATCGACCACGGTCTTGAACTGATCGCCGCCGCACTAGTGGCGCTGCTCATCATCGGCATGCGCAATGCGTGGGACATGGCGACGTTCATGATCATGGGCGGGCCGGGCAGCCCTGACAACGATCCCACCAAGACATGACTCCGGAAGAAGAAGACGAACGCGCGCGGGATCGCATGAACCGGATCGTGCTGCTGGTGGCCGTGGCGATCGTGGCCGTAGGCCTCTTCCTGCTCTGGCTCATGAACCACTATCAGCAGCAGGAGAACTGCCGCATCGAACGGCGAAGGGATTGCGGCGACGCTATCGCAGTTCCGAATAGCTAGCGAAAACAGTCGCTTAAGAAATAATCATCAAAATATGATGATTGCCCTTGACGCTCGGTGCCCGAGTCATCAAATATTGATGGCAAGATGATGGGCTCAAGGGAGGCCAGCGATGAGCAAATTCGGAATTGGCGTCGGCGATGATTTCCCGGTGGATGATGGACGTGGGAACGAGGCGGGCCGCGATCAAGCACAGCAGCCGCAAGACGACCGCGCAGAATATGAAGAGTGGAAGCGCCGCCGCGATGCGCATCGCGCGCAACGCGAAGAATGGCGCCGGCAGCGCGAGGAATGGCATCAGCGCAAGCGCGCCTTCAAGGAGCGCGTGCGTCAGGCGGCGCGCGAGACCTTCGGCGACCGTTATGACGACCGCGACGGATGGAGGTCCGGTGGCAGGCGTCACCGGGGCGGCTTTCCTTTTCTGGTTTGGCCGGCGCTGGGATTGCTGATCCCGATCCTGATTGTGGCGACCTTCATCGCGATCATCACGGCGGTGTTCAAATCGCCATTCCTGTTTCTCGGATTGGTGGCGCTCGCGTTCTTTTTCTTCGGCTATCGCCACCATCATCACCACGATGATTTTCGCGGACGCGGTTACGATTTCGATCTGAAGCCGGCGAACGGTCCCCGGCCGCCGCAGCCGACCGTGGTGGTCACGCCGCCGCCGCCATCAGCACCAAGTGGAAAGTGAGTAGATTATGAGAGGTCATGGTCACCGCCGCTATTACAAGCAGGCGGCAGCAGAAGCGATGCGCGCCGCCGCACAAGCGATGGAATCGGGCGCCGATGAAGTGTCGGGCCGCACCACCACCCGCGTGCAGCTTGAAATGCCGCCGCAGGCGATGGATCGCCTGACGCGGCTGAAGGAAAAAACCGAAGCGGCATCTTATGCCGAAGTCATCCGCAACGCGCTGCGCCTCTACGAAGCGCTGGTGGACGAACATGAGAAGGGCGCCGAATTCTCTTTGAAACGCGTCGACGGCGAAACCGTCGCCTACAAGATCTTCGTGTGATGGCCGTACTTATGGACAGGCAGGAACAGAATGCCGGCCTTCTCGGATCGGTCGGCGCGTTCATCGCCCGCAGGGGCCGCCGCGCCTGGCCGCTGACAGTCACGGCGAAACGCCAGATCGCGCCGCGCATGGTGCGCGTGGAATTCTCCGGCCCCGATCTCGATGAGCTGATCTGGACGCGTGGGCAGGATGTGGTTCTGGAAATTCCCTCCGGCGAAGGCACATCGCGCCGTCACTACACCATCCGTTCGCATGACGCGGCGGCGAAAACGATGGCGATTGATTTCGTGTTGCACGGCGAAAGCGCATCCGGCACCTGGCTGGCGGCGCTGAAACCCGGCGACGTCGTCACGGCCGTCGGCCCGCGCGGACACACCTTCCTGCGCCCGGCGGATTGGCATCTGTTCACCGGCGACGAAACCTGCATCCCCGGCATCTTCGCGATGCTGGAAAGTCTGCCACACAACGCCCAGGGTTTCGCCTTCATCGAGTTGGATAGCGAGTCCGACATCATTCCCCTCAACACGCATGCCAAGATCACATGGCTGTTCCGCAGTGGTGCCAAAGCCGGGCCGAACCGCCTCGTTTACGAGTCTGTCGAGAATTTCGATTTTCCCGACGGCAACGGTTTCGCCTATATTATCGGCGAGACGAGCAATGTGCGCGGCTTGCGCCACCGGCTGCTGGATCGCGGCTTCCCGCGCGACCGCATTGCCGCGGAAGGCTATTGGCGTCCGGGCCGCATTGGCGGTCACGATCACGCTTAAGAAAGAGGGCAGGGCCATGCGCATCGTCGAATGTCCGTCGCCCAATCAGGATGATCGCGGCGCGCCCATCGACATGCTGGTGCTGCATTACACCGGCATGAAGACGGGCGAAGAGGCGCTGGCGCGTCTCACCGATCCGGCCGCGAAAGTCTCCGCGCATTACACCATCGACCGCGACGGGCGCGTCTATCGCCATGTGCCGGAAGAAAAGCGCGCCTGGCATGCGGGCGTGTCCTATTGGGGGGGCGAGCGCAATGTGAACGCGCGCTCCATCGGCATCGAGATCGTCAATCCCGGGCATGAGTTCGGCTATGTGCCGTTCACCGATCCGCAGATCGCCTCCTTGATCGATCTGTCGCGCGGAATCTTCGCGCGCCACCCCATTCCGCCGTCCCGTGTGGTGGCGCACAGCGACGTCGCCCCCGCGCGCAAGGAAGATCCGGGAGAGCTGTTTCCGTGGAAGTGCTTGTCGGAATATGGCATCGGCCTCTGGCCCGCGGGCGGTTTCCACGCGCTCACCGAACCCTTCGAGAAAGCGCTCGCGCGTTTCGGCTATGGCGTATCGCCCGAGGTGGATGTGCCGATGGAGAAAGTCGTCACCGCCTTCCAGCGTCACTACCGGCCCGCAAAGCTCGATGGCCACTGGGATGAGGAATGCGGCCGCATCCTCGCAGACTTGCTGGCGCAGAGCGAAACCTCTCCGGCCCTCTCGGCCTAGCCGCCATGCAGAATGACGCTGGCCGAAGTGCGGCACCCGCGCTTAATCTTGGCTTATGCCTAAAGCCATCTCCCTTGCCGAAAAGCTCGGCGCATTCTCCGATCCCTGGTCGCCCAAGATCGTGGCGTCCTTCAACGGCCATGACGTAATGGTCGTGAAGGTGAAAGGCGAGTTCGTCTGGCATTCCCATCCCGACACCGACGATTTCTTCCTGGTGCTGAAGGGGCATGTCACCATCCAGATGCACGACGGCGATGTCCGCCTCGGCCCCGGCGATCTTTATGTGGTGCCGAAGGGCGTCGAGCATCGCCCGGTCGCGGAAGATGAAGCGCATCTGCTTCTCATCGAACCCAAAGGCACACCCAACACCGGCGATGTCACGACCGCCGTCTCCAAGGAAGTGATCTGATGAAAACCATCGGCATGATCGGCGGCATGAGCTGGGAGTCCACGGCGATCTACTATCAGATCGTCAACCGCGAGGTGCAGAAGCGGCTGGGTGGCGTGCATTCCGCCAAGGCGCTGATCTATTCATTCGATTTCGGCGAAATCTCCGCGCTGCAGTCGGCGGGCAAGTGGGACGAAGCGACGGACCGCTTGGCCACCGTCGGCGCCACCTTGTCGAAAGGCGGCGCGGATTTCGTGATGATCTGCTGCAACACCATGCACTTGATGGCGGACGCGGTGGAGAAGGCGGCGCGCGTGCCGCTGCTGCACATCGCCGATCCGTTGGGCGAGAAGATCCAATCCGATGGCGCGAAGAAGGTCGGCCTGCTCGGCTCGCGCTTCACCATGGAAGACGACCGCATCATCGCGGGCCGCCTCAAGACGAAGTTCGGCCTTGAGATTGTCCTTCCGAACGATGCCGACCGTGCCACCGTGGACGGCATTATCCAGACCGAACTTTGCCGCGGACAATTCCTCGAACCCTCACGCGCCGCCTATTGCGACGTGATGGCGCGGTTGGCGGCGCAAGATTGCGAAGGCATCATCCTCGGCTGCACCGAGATTCCGCTTCTGGTGAAGCCGCAGGATGCGAGCGTTCCGCTCTACGACACGACCGCGCTGCACGCGCTGGCTGCCGTCGAACTGGCGCTTGCCTGAATTTCAGTGCGTGCGATTCTCGTGAGCCTTGTGCGTGTTCTTGTGGACTTCGTGGTGCGTCGCGCGCAGGCCCTGCAGGCCATAACGCTCCACATTGCGCTGCCAGCTCAAAAATTCCTCAACGGTGAGCGCATAGCGCTCGCAGGCGTCGTCGAGTGAAAGAATGCCGCCGCGCACTGCGGCGACGACTTCCGCCTTGCGGCGCGGCACCCAGCGTTTCGTATCCGGCGCCGGCAGATCGGCCAGGGAAAGCCACTTGCCGTTGGGTCCCATGACGGTTGCTTCGATGCTGTTATAGCTTTGTCCCATACGTCACCTCACTGTTACGAAACGAAAAAGCGCGGGTAGCACAACGCGTTCCGTGCGTGAGCACAGCACATTCCGAATGCGTTAACCGGATGCAAACGCGATTGTTCGAACGCGGTTCGAATTGCGATCGACTGTCCCGTTCTGCATCAACGCGCGTTACGAAATTACGCGATAAACGAAACGCTGTTTCTCTTCATCGCGAAGCCCGTCCTCGGAAAGCCAATGTTTTCGCGCTTGATGACAGACTGTCGATGCACAAAAGGTTCCATCGCCACTGGTTTGCCCAAAAGCTGAATCGCCGATCGCACCGCATTAACCCGCTGTGACAACGTTGTGGCATCGTCCATAGCGGCTTGCGTACCGTCCCGCGATTGCTTCGAGAACAGCGTTGCTCTAGGTTGCATCCGCGTCAGATGGCCGGATGGCCGCGGGGCTTCGCAAGAAGCGTCGAGGAAAGTCCGGGCTCCACGGAAACACGGTGACGGATAACATCCGCCGGGGGTAACCCCAGGGAAAGCGCCACAGAAATGAAACCGCCCACCGGCCTAAAGCCGCGGCAAGGTTGAAAAGGTGCGGTAAGAGCGCACCGCGTTCCTGGCAACAGGAGTGGCACGGCAAGCCCCACCGGGAGCAAGACCAAATAGGGACGGCATGTAATCCGTTTCCGGATAGCCGTCCGGGTAGGTCGCGTGAGGTGTGCAGCAATGCACATCCCAGAGGAATGGCCATCCATCTGCTTCGGCAGAGGACAGAACCCGGCTTACAGGCCATCTGACGTTTTATTTTCCCAGCGCCCTCGCCGCGTGCAATCCGGGGGCACCCGTGGCGGCGAACAGGTTCGGAAAGGGCATCCCGGCGACAGGCCTTGGCTTTGGCTGATGGGGACGCAACAATGGCGCTCGCGGCAGTTGCCGAAAGCGGGGAAGCGTGGGCACGCAATGGAAACAGGCGTTGTTGTGGAGCGTGGGCGGATTGATCGTCCTCGCCGCTTTTGGATCGGGTCTCTATGCCTACCTGCATCGCGATACGGCCTCTTCGCATGAAGTCTCGGCCGCCGCGCAGGATGCGGCGAGCGATCCCACGCAGATGGGCCACATGGTGCTGAAGGCGCAATTCGCCGGCCCGCTCAAGGATACAGTGGTGCAGCGCTGGGAAGACCCGGCCACGGGCAACACCTGCTACATCTATCTTCCGGTGATCGTGCAGCACTCACCGCCGACGCCGACGGGCTTCGTGCAATATGGCGCGAACGGCATCGGCAGCATCAGTTGCCTGCCGCACTGAGCACGGGAACGTGAGGACGCCGCAGCCGTTTCCCCGGCATGGCCGCGAAGAAGAAAAAGAAGAAGACGAAGAAATGGTCCGGCCGCGTCACCCGTGAAAGCGACGCGCTGGACCTGAAGCAGGGCGTCTTCAAGCTCGACGATCCGAAGAAGATCGCCGCCTCGCTGAAGCGTTCCGCCGAGCGCAGCCACCGGCGCAAGGCCGATCCCTATCGCTCGGCGCTGTCGATGCTCACCTTCTATATCAATCGGGCGGGAAAGAACCTGCCGGCGTCGCGCAAGAAGAAACTCAACGATGCGAAGGGTGAGCTCAAAAAGCTCTTCCACAAGGACAGGCCGAAGAAGAATCTCAGCTAAAGGCTCGAAGGCGCGCGGTCAGACACAAAAAAGCGCGGACCCGCTTTTGGCGTGTCCGCGCTTAAGCGCCGTCTATTTCTTCATCCCGTCATAGATCTTCTGCGCCATGTCGAGATGCTCCTGAATCTTGGGCACCGTGTCGGCGGCGAAGGCCTTCACATCCGGGTTGTCGCCGTCCTTGGCATAACCTTTCATCAGGATGAGCGCTTCCTTGTGCGCATCGACCTGCTGGCTCATGTAGCGGGCATCGAAATCGGCGGCCTTAGCGCCGCGCAGATCGTCGATCAGTCCCTGGCGGCGGTCATCGAGATGCGCCGGCGCGGCGGGCTGGTGCTTCATGCTGCCCAGGATCGATTTCAGCTTGTCGGTCGTCGCGGTGTGGTCGTGCACCATCTTTTCCGCGAACGCTTTCACATCCGGATTGCTGGTGCGCTTTTCGGCGATCTTGCCGGCTTCGACTTCATACATGTCGCTGGTCGCTGCTCCCGTCACGAAGCCCTGCAAGCTGCTGGTCGTTTCGGCCGACATGGTGCCCACCACGTGGCTTGTCGTGTCTTTCACGGTGCTCATCGTATCGTTGTTGGTCCCCGGCGCGGGGCTTTGATGGCCGGGCTGATCTGGCGGCGCAGCGAATGCCGTCGTACTGGCGAGCAGAGCGGCGGCCGAAAGAAGCAAAATCTGTTTCATGGCACAATCTCCACGTTCACCGGACGGTAACGCTGCAACCATGTCTCAGTTCCGGAAATCAGGTTTCCAGCAGTTGTTCCAAACGGATCGGAATATCGCGCATGCGAATGCCGGTCGCGTGGAACACCGCGTTCGCAACTGCCGCATTCATTCCCACATTGCCCAACTCACCGATGCCTTTGATGCCCAGCGGATTCACCACCACGTCCTTCTCCGGCACGAAGATGACGTCGATCTGCTGGATGTCCGCGTTCACCGGGATCATGTATTCGGCGAGGTCCTTGTTGGTGTAGCGCGCCGCGCGCTTGTCGATTTCCGTCTGCTCGAACAGCGCCGCGGAAATTCCCCAGATCATGCCGCCCATCAACTGGCTCTGCGCCGTCTTGGGATTGACGATGGTGCCGGCCGCGAACGCGCCCACCGCGCGCGGCACGCGAATCTCGCGCGTGCGTTTGTGGACGCGCACTTCCACGAACTGTGCACCAAACGCCGCACGCACCGAGTCCTTGCCCATGAAGCCACCGACGAAACTCGGCTGGCCCTTGTAAAGTTTCTGCACCCCACCCTCCGGCACACCTTGCGGCGTGTTATCGGCATAGGCCTCGATCACGCCATTGGCGCCTTGCGCTTTCTTGGAAAGCACCTCTTCGCAGGCTTTCACGATGGCGTTGCTGACGCTGGCGGTGGAATTGGAGCCACCCGACACCGGCGCGGGCGGCAGATCGGAATCGCCCACCTCCACGCTCACATTCTCCGGCGAGATTCCCAGCTTGTCGGCGGCGACGATGGCGCAGACGGTATAGATGCCTTGGCCGATCTCGTGCGTCGCCACCTGCACCTTGGCGTGGCCTTCGGGATAGAGCGTGACGCGCGCCGTCGCGACACAGATGACGGAGGGATACACCGTCGTCGCCGTCCCCCAGCCCACCAGCCAATCGCCATCCGTCATGCTCATTGGCTTGTGGTCTCGCTTGTCCCACCCGAATGCGCGCGAGGCGGCATCGAAACATTCCACCAGCGAGCGGCTGGAATAGGGCAGATGCTTGATCGGCTCTTTCTTGGTGTCGTTGATCTTGCGCAGCTCCACCGGATCCATTTCCAGTGCATAGGCCAACTCGTCCATCGCGCATTCGATGGCGAACACATATGGCGTCTCCGGCGGTGAGCGCATGAAGCCGGGCGTGTTGCGGTCTGCGTGCACGATGGACACCTTCGACCACACATTCGGGCAGCCATAGAGCCGGGTGGAGGCATCGGTGCCGGCGACCATGTAATTGTCCGGCCGGCTGGTCACTTCCCAGCCTTCGTGGCTGAGCGAGACGAGCTTCCCTTCTTTCGTTGCGGCGAGCTTGATGTGATGGCGCGTCTCGGCGCGATAAGTGGCGATGGTGAAGCCTTGATCGCGCGTCGTCATCAGCTTCACGGGGCGCCCGACATGCCGGGCGGCCCGCGCAAGCACGGCGGTGCGCTGGGTCATCGATCCGCGCGATCCGAACGCGCCGCCGACAAAGGGCGAAATCACATGCACATTGTCCGGCTTGATGCCGAGCTGGTGCGCCAGCCCGTTCTTGAAGCCGTACATGCTCTGGCTGGATTCCCACACCGTCAGCTTGTCGCCGTTCCATGCCGCTGCGCTGGCGAAAAGTTCGATGGGATTGTGGTGCTCCGTCGCAGTTGCATAATGCTGGTCGATCTTGACCGGCGCGCTGTCGAAAGCGCCGGCCGCATCGCCCACTTGCGGGTCCTCATGCTTCTTGGACGCGGTGGCGCCGGCCACGGTTTGTGCGCCCGTGCTGTCGAATGTGGCGGCGGGCGCTTCTTCTGCGTATGATATCTTCACGCGATGCGCCGCCTCGCGAGCGGCTTCGAAGGTATCGGCCACGGCAATGGCCACGATCTGTCCGTCGTGGAAAATCTCCGCCGAACCCATCGGTGCGATGGAGGTCCCCATATAGCCGCCGCCCGCAAAGATGTTGCCACCATCGATCTTGCCGATGGTCTGATAGGTGTAGACGCCGAGAACGCCGGGCACTGCGTGCGCTTCCTTCATGTCGAAACTGGTGATGCGGCCCTTGGCGATGGATGAGGTGACAAGCACGGCGTAGGCCGCCTTGTCGAGCAAAGCGTCCGAGCCGTAATGCGCTTGGCCTGTGACTTTCGCTGGTCCGTCGAGCCTGGATTGCGCAATGCCGATGGCTGTCATGCTCAAGCCTCCGCCACTTGCAACAGCGCGCGCACGAGCGTGCGCTTGCCCAGTTCGATCTTGTATTGGTTGTCGCCATGCGCGACCGCGCCGGCGAAGGCCGCATCCGCCGTCGCCCGGGCACTGGATTCATCCAGCGCCTGTCCTTTCAGTGCAACTTCGGCTTCATGCGCGCGCCACGGCTTGGTCGCCACGCCGCCCAACGCGATGCGCGCCTCGTTCACGCTGTTGCCGTTCATATCCAGCCCCACCGCCGCGCTGGCGAGCGCGAATTCATATGACTCGCGGTCGCGCACCTTCAGATACAGCGAACGCTTTGCCATCGCCGATGCGGGCACGAAGAAGCCGGTGATGAGATCGCCCGGCTGCAATGTCGTTTCGATGTTTGGTGTGCTGCCGGGAACGACATGCAGCTCTTCGAAGCGGATTGGGCGCGGGCCGCCAGGCCCGATAATTTCGACATCGGCATCCAGCGCCACTAGCGCCTGCGCGAAATCGCCGGCATAGGTGGCGATGCAGTTCTCGCTTGTGCCCAGCACCGCGTGCTTGCGATTGTTGCCGGCGAGCGCCGCGCAGCCGGAGCCGGGATTGCGCTTGTTGCATTGCGTCCAGCTTACATCGCGGAAATAGGAACAGCGCGTGCGCTGCAGAACATTGCCGCCCAATGTCGCCATGTTGCGGATCTGCGCGCTCGCCGCCAGCATCAGTGCTTGCGCGATCATCGGATAGTCGCGCTTCACATCCGGATTGTCCGCAACGTCGGCCATATGCGCGAAGGCGCCCAGATGAAGGCCCTCAGCGTTGGCATGCACATCGCCGAATGGCGTGGCGAGATCGTTGACGTCCACCACTTCTTGTGGGCGCATCACATCCAGCTTCATCAGGTCCAGAAGCGTGGTGCCGCCGGCGAGGAACGCTGCATTGGCGGCGCGATGGGCCTGCACCGCGGAGGCTGCGTCCGTCGCGCGCACATATTCGAATTGGCGCATCAGCCTTTCTCCATGCCGCTTTTCGCCTGCTTCACCGCGGCGACGATGTGCGGATAAGCGGCGCAACGGCACAGATTGCCGCTCATATATTCGCGGATTTCCGCATCGCTTCCGGCATGGCCTTCATGCACGCAAGCCACCGCAGACATGATCTGCCCCGGCGTGCAATAGCCGCACTGGAAGGCGTCCTGATCGATGAAGGCCTGCTGCATCGGATGCAGCGCGCCGCCGTTCGAAAGCCCTTCGATGGTGGTCACCGGTTCGCGCACCGCAGCCGCAAGTGTCAGGCAAGCAAGCACGCGCTTGCCGCCGACATGCACGGTGCAGGCGCCGCACTGGCCATGATCGCAGCCCTTCTTGGAGCCGGTGAGATTGAGATGTTCGCGCAGCAGATCGAGCAGTGTGGTGCGCGGGTCGACGCTCAAAGTTTCCATGCGCCCGTTCACTTCGAGCCGGAGGTCCACCTTGTCCCGCTTTGGCGTTTTTTTAGGTGCAGCTTCGCCGCGTGCCGCCCAAGTCGCTGCGGAACCCGCGGCCACGGAACTCAGGACCGTTCTTCGCGTGACGTGCGGGAAAAGCAGCGCGCGCTGCGCCGGAATCTTGCCTGCCTGGGACATGCTGCCGGTTCCATAGAAAGTTCTCCACCAAGAGGAGAACTCTCAAAGGGGCGATGCGTATCCCGCGAAATTCGGTTTTTTCAGGCTTCCAGCCAATGCACGCTGAAGAGCCGGTCGGGATCGACCCACATCTGGCGCGGCGTGAAGCCGGCCTCCTGCGCCAGCGCGCGGAAGCCGTCCGGCGTGTATTTCAGGGAGTTCTCGGTGTGGATGGTTTCGCCTTCCGTGAACGAAATGCATTCGCCCGCCACGCGCACTTTTTGCGCTTTGAGGCTCATCAGGTGCATCTCGATGCGCCGGTGCGGCGGATTGTAGAAAGCATAATGCGCGAAGCTGTCGGGATCGAAACTCGCATCCAGCTCGCGATTGGCGCGCACCAGCATGTTCTTGTTGAACGCTTCGGTTACACCTGCCGCATCGTTGTAAGCGGCGTGCAGCACCGCCGGGTCCTTCACCAGATCGACGCCGATCAACAAGCCGCCGCCTTTCAAGAGCGCGGCGGCACGGCACAGGAACACCAGTGCTTCCGCGTAAGTCAGATTGCCGATGGTCGAGCCGGGAAAGAAGCCGGCGCGGCGCGCGCCCGTCGCGGGCAGCGTCAAGGGCTTGGTGAAATCGGCGATGACCGGATGTACCGGCACATCGGGCAAGGCGCGTTCCAGCTTCGCCGCCATCTGGTGAAGATACTCGCCCGAAATGTCGATCGGCACATAAGCGCGCGGGTCCTTCAGCGCCTCCAGCATCATCTGCGCCTTCAGCAGCGAACCGGCCCCGAATTCGATCAGCTCCACGTCGGGGCCGATGGCGTTGGCGATCTCGCCCGCCTTGTCGCGAAAGAGCTTGGTTTCTGTGCGCGTCGGATAATATTCGGGAAGCTCGGTGATCAGATCGAACAGCCGCGAGCCTTCTTCGTCGTAGAAGAATTTCGACGGCAGCTTTTTCTGGTGCCGCGCCAGACCGGCAAGCGCCGCGGCTTCGAATTCGCTGTCGATGCGCTGGCCCCGTTCGACGGGTGACGGATGGATCAGGGCTGTGCTGCTCATGAATCATCCTCCGCGAGGCGGATCCCGCTGAACTGCCATCGTGCAGACGGCGGGAAGAAGTTGCGATAGGTCGTGCGAATATGATCTTCCGGCGTGGCGCAGGAACCGCCGCGCAAAACCAGTTGGCTCACCATGAACTTGCCGTTGTATTCGGCGAGCTTGCCGTCGAAAGGCTGGAAGCCCGGATAGGGATCGTAGGACGAGCGTGTCCACGCCCAGGCATCGCCCAGCATGCGAGTCTCGCCGTTCGCGGCGCGCGGATGCAGATGATCCAGATCGAGGAATTGTCCGGCGGTTGGCTGCGCCTCGGCAACCGCTTCCCATTCAAATTCCGTCGGCAAGCGCTTGCCTGCCCAGGCGGCGTAAGCGGCGGCTTCATAGAAACTCACATGCGCGACAGGCTCGCCGGGATTGATCGGCCGCACGCCGTTCAAGGTAAAATGCTGCCCGTCCTCCAGCCAATAGAGCGGCGCCTTCCAACCTTCGCGCTTCGCCAATGCCCAACCGTCGGACAGCCACAGATCGGATCGCGTGTAACCGCCGTCTTCGATGAATGCGGAATATTCGCCATTGGTGACAAGCCGCGACGCCAGCTTGAACGGGTGCAACAGCACATCGTGGCGCGGGCCTTCGTTGTCGAAGGCGAAATCCTTGCCGTCGTAACCGGCCTGCACGATGCCGCCCTTGTGCGAAATCCAGTCCAGTGCGGGCGTCGCATCCATCGCTTGCGGCGAGACCGGGCGATAAGCGGGCAGCAGCGGATTGGCGAAGAAGGCGTGCTTGATGTCGGTCAGCATCAGCTCCTGATGCTGCTGCTCGTGATGCAATCCGAGCGTAGTGAGCGCGCGCCGTTCCGGCCCCGCATGGGGCAGCATCTTTTCCATCGCCGCATCCACGTGCGCGCGATAGGCCGCGACTTCGGCGGCGGAAGGCCGCGTCAGCAATCCGCGATTGGCGCGCGTGAACGGCGTACCCAACCCCAGATAATAAGAATTGAAGATCGCATCGAAGCGCGCGTCGAACGGCTCATAGCCCGCCTCGCGCGACAGGATCATCGTCTCGAAGAACCATGTCGTATGCGCCAAATGCCATTTGATCGGGCTGGCGTCGGGCATCGACTGCACATTCTGATCTTCTGCGGACAATGGCGCGGCAATGGCCATGCTCAGCGCGCGGACATCGCGGTAGCGCTGGCTCAGGGAAGGGGCGGGCGTGGATGTGGTTTGCAGAGACATGGGGCCTTACATAAGCACGCCGGAGGAAAAGGCACGCGTCATGCGAACCCCAAAGCGAATAATGACGAGATGGCGAACTGGTTCCAACCGCGGCGAAATTCGTCACCGATTTGAAGGGCTTACCAAACTACGCCTGTTCCGCGTGAAAGACCTTGCGTGTTTCGCAATTCCCTCATGCAAGCGCGTGTTTGGGACGTACGTATTTTCCCCGTCCCGCACATGGATTTCAGGCGTGTCCGTCGCGCCTATGAACTAGATGCCGCCGTTGTAGGGGCCGAGCCAGATGCTCACCAGCGCGGCCAGCGCGACCAGCACCAGCGTGCCGTTGACGACGAACAAGATCCATTTCGGAATCCGCCGTGCGTTCGGCATGGGGTCGTTGAAGCGCGGCACCAGCTCGCGCCACACCGCCGCGGCGAAGCAGAAGGCGCTGAAAAAGGTCAGAACCGATCCTACGATCTGTGTAAAAAGCACTGGCAATATGTGTTCGAGAAGCGCTTTTGCGCCGACACCTGTGGCCAGCGAAGCAAAGCCCGTGCGCACCCAGGCGGCATAGGTCCGCTCGGCTGCATAGATCGTGCGGTCGGCGGCGAGCACGGTCGAAATATCGGCGCTGTTCTCGATCTCGCCTGCACTGTCGGCGATGTGTTCGGCGCTCTCCTTCACATCCTTGCTCGCGCGATGGATGTCCGCACGCTCGATATTGGCGGTCTTCTCGGCGGTCTTCGCTTTCTTGGCCGCGGTTGTCATGGCTCGCAAGTTCCCTTCGGGGAAAACGCCAGGGCAATCGCCGCGGTTCCCGCCCGCCGTGCATCGAACCGGCGCTTTGATCGTTGAGATTGCGCAAGAAACGGCCATTTCCATGAACGATCCCGGCGCCATATCGGTCAAGAAAGCCATCATCAAGGACGAGCGCTCGATCCTTCTGCACAACCTCACCCAGATGACCGACAAGGTGATGATCGCGCTGGCCTTCGTTTGGATCGGGCTGATGATCGGCGATTTTCTGGGCAAGCTCACGCCGCCGCTGGTCGTCCTCAACAATGTGATATGGGCGATCTTCGGGCTGGATTTCGCGGTGAAATTCTTCGTTGCGCCGCGCAAATGGCACTTCCTCAAGACCCATTGGCTGCTGCTGATCTCGCTTATTCTGCCGGCCTTCCGGCTGCTGCGGATTCTTCAGGCGCTAAGTGCCCTGCGCGCGCTGAGCTTCGTGCGCATTCTTACCTCGCTCAATGTTGGCATCAGCCAGCTCACCGATGCGATGGGGCGCCGCGGGCTCGGTTGGGTCACGATCATCACGATTATCGTGCTCTTCGGGGGCGCCGCTGGCATGTACAATCTCGAGAACGTGAACCAGCTTACCGCGCAGGGCTTTGGCGATGTGGTGAAGTCCGGCGGCGGTTTTCACAGCTATAGCGACGCGGTGTGGTGGACGGCGATGCTGATGACGACCATCGGCTCGCAATATTGGCCGGTGACCACGGCGGGCCGCGCGCTGTGCTTCTTCCTCTCGATGTTCTCGTTGGGCGTGTTCGGTTATATCACCGCCGCGCTGGCCAGCTTCTTTGTGGACAAGGAAGAAGTCGCCAAGCCCAATCGCGCGCGGGAAGAGACGCTCCTGGCATTACGCGACGAAGTGCGCCAACTCCGCGAAGAATTGGCCGCGCGCCGCTGATTTGCGCCGATCCGGATCGGAACTCAATTTCCGCCGCGCGCGTTTTCATCTCGTATCACCGGAGAAGTTCCATGTCCGACGCCAAGACAACTCAGGACCACGCCGAAATCCGCAAATGGGCCGAATCGCGCGGCGGTAAGCCCGCGCGCGTGAGCGACACCGGCGGCAAGAACGACGCTGGCATCCTGCGTCTGGATTTCGAGCCGAAGGATGAAGGCCTCACGCCGATCTCATGGGAAGATTTCTTCAAGAAGTTCGATGCCGAAAATCTGTCGTTTCTCTATCAGGACAAAACTGCCGACGGGAAAACCAGCCGCTTCCACAAATTCGTCAACGGCTGATAGCAAAGCTTACATTTTCTGCTCCGCCTCCAGTGCGGCCGCGGTATGTGCGTCCTCCTTGCCGCCGTAGAAACGCGCCAGCGCATCGCGAAACAGGGTTTCGGTATCTTCGGGCGCGGCATGGCGGAATAGCGTCATGCAGGATTGGAACTTCAGATCGTCGGGATGGCCGAAGATTTCCCCGGCGCTTTTGCCTTTCGTTTCCAGCACCAGCGCGGCGGCCTCGCGCAGCCGCATGCCCAAAACCGGATGCGCGAGATAAGCGCGCGCTTCATCGAGCGACGAAATCGCATAGCGTTTGGACATATCGCTGCCGGCCAGGCCCGCGAGTTGCGGAAACACGAACCACATCCAGTGCGATGTCTTGCGGCCGTTCTTCAACTCGGCTTTCACCTGCTCGTAGACAGGATCTTGCGCGGCGACGAAACGATCGAGATCGAAAGATTGGCCCATGACTCTTAACAACGCGCGAGGCCAGTTATCGTGTCATGACCGGTGCAGGAGCGCCCGTCCAAACGCCAGCGCCTCTTCCAGCGTCGCGGTTTTCGGAACTTCCACATTCAGGCTTTGCAAGGCCGACAGAACCTGCGGCTTCAGTTCGCAAAGCGCGATGACGGTGCCCCTCGCGCTGGCTGCTCTTATCACGCGCTGCAGGGCCGATGCGCCGGTGACGTCGATCAGTGGAACCCCGGCCATGCGCAGGATCAGCACCTTGGGAACGCCGCCGCCGCGAGACAATATCTCTTCGAATTCCGCCGCAGCGGCGAAGAAGAACGGGCCGTTGAGCTGGAAGATCTCCAAACCGGGCGGCAATGCGGCGCGCGCTATGGCGGAGTGGTTGGGTGTCGCGAATTCATCGACATCCTCGGCCACCCGCGGCAGCAAGGCTTGTGCTTCCGCCGTGCCCGCCATATTGCGCGCGAACACCAATGCGGACAGCATGACACCGGCGGCGATGGCGAAGGACAGATCGACGAAGACGGTCAGAAGGAATGTCAGGATCAGGACCGCGCGATCACCGGGCGCGCTCTGCAGGATGAGGGTGAAGACGCGCGCCTCCGCCATGTTCCAGCACACAATGGCGAGCACCGCCGCCAGCGCTGCGAGCGGAATATAAGAGACCAGCGGCGCGAACAGCGCCATCATCGCCAGAATGGCGAGGGAATGGACGATGCCCGAAATCGGCGTGTGCGCACCGGCGCGGATGTTGGTCGCGGTGCGCGCGATCGCGCCCGTCGCGGGGATGCCGCCCATGATCGCGGACGCCATGTTCGCCAAACCCTGCGCCACCAGCTCGCAATTGGCCCGATGGCGGCGGCCGGTCATGCCGTCGGCGACGACGGCGGAGAGCAGCGACTCGATTCCGCCGAGCGCGAAGATCGTGAACGCCGCCGGCAGCAGTGCGCGCAATCCAGCGGCGCTGAAGACGGGCAGATGTGGGCTCGGCAATTGCGATGGGATGCCGCCGAACCGCGTGCCGATGGTGACGAGCGGCAGCTTGAACATCCACACCGCCAGCGCAGCCAGCACGATGGCGATCAGGAACGACGGAAAACGCGGCGCGAATTTCTGTATCAGCAGGATGACAGCCAGCGTGGCGACGGCGATCACCGGCGCGATGGGATTGAACGTGCCGAGCGCCGCCAGATCGGCTGCGATCTTACCGACCGCATCGGGCGGCGCATGCTTCACCGTCAGTCCCAGTATGTCGCCGACCTGGCTGGAGAAGATGACGACTGCGATGCCGGAAGTGAATCCCGTCACCACCGGAAAGGGAATGTATTTGATGTAAGTGCCGAGCCGCGCCAGCCCGGTGGCGACAAGAAACACGCCGGCCAGTAGCGTCGCCGCCGCCAACCCTTCATAGCCGAATTGCTGGACGATGCCCGCGACGATGACGACGAACGCGCCGGTCGGTCCCGCGATCTGAAACCGCGTGCCGCCCAACGCCGAAACGATCATACCGGCGACGGCGGCGGTGAAGAGCCCGCGTCCCGGCGCGACCCCGCTCGCGATGGCCAGCGCCAAAGACAGCGGCAGCGCCACCACCGAGACGGTAAGGCCCGCGAACAGATCGGCGCGTGCTTCCGCAAGGCCGTATCCCTCGCGCAGGGCCGTCACCAGCTTGGGGATAAAAAGATGCCAACCGGCGGGGCGCGAATGGGACGCCACCTTGACGGCTTTCATATGGTTAATCATGTATCAACAACGGTATTCTACGATATATATTAGCATACAAATTGATTTTATACAACTAGTAATGTATGAAACATCATTCTCGACGGCCCGATAAGCCACGGAGAATGAGGACCCGAAATTGATGACGCAGTCGGCGGACCTGATCCTGTTTGGTGTGATCGCCGTCGCTTTGTTCGCGGCGGGGCATCTGCTCGCCCGCAAACGCCGCGCCGCGCATTTTGCCGGTGGGAGGCCGGACGACATGCTGTCACTGAATGAAGCCGCCGAAGCGGTCTGCAAAGCTGCACGCGACGAGCGCATGCCACTGGCCGTGGTGGCCGAGCGTAACGGCAATCCTTTGATGTTTTTCGCGCGAAGCATCGCCAGCGTCATATCGACGTGGAAGCAAAATGGCGCGGGCGGGTTCAATGACGCAAAGGGTGACGGTGACACGCAATCCCTCTACATACGGCGCAGAGATATCGGCTCCTATTTGCGCTGGGCGCGGACCGTGAAATGACCTCGGTGTTCTGCCGCGGCGGGTGGAAGACTATGATGTTTGCATATCGTAATACCGGGAAAGCACGGGCATGATCACGGCGGCGCAACTGCGTGCGGCGCGCGCGCTCGCCGGCATAGACCAGCGCGATCTGGCGGAACGCTGCGGATTGTCGGTGCCCACCATCCAGCGTATGGAAGCCAGCGACGGCGTGATCCGCGGCAATGTGGATTCGCTGATGAAATTGATCGGCGGCCTTGATAACATCGGAATCATGCTGATCGGCGACGATACGGTCAGCGGCGAAGGCGGCCGCGGCGTGCGCCTGAAGAAATAGCGCCGGCTCCCGGCGCGGGAGCGGTCTTGTCCAGCGGCGCCATGCAAGAACTCATCGAAGGTTATCGCGCCTTTCGCAGCGAGCGCTGGCCCGCCGAGCGCCAGCGTTATCTGGAGCTGGCCAAACATGGGCAGAAGCCGCAGACGCTCGTCATCACCTGTTCGGACTCGCGTTCCGATCCGGCGACCATCTTCAACGCCAGCCCCGGCAGCATGTTCGTCATCCGCAATGTCGCCGCCATCGTGCCGCCTTACGAATCCGACACCAGCCATCACGGCACCAGCGCCGCCATCGCCTTCGCGGTGCTCAATCTTCAGGTGCGCAACATCCTGGTGATGGGCCACGCGCAATGCGGCGGCATTTCCGCCGCGCTCGACAATTCCATCGCCGAAGGCGTGCCGTTCCTGCGCAGCTGGGTCGATCTGCTCAAGCCCGCCGTGGACCGGCTTCCGCACGGCGCGCACGATCCGCACACCTTGCTCGAACAGGACGGCGTGCGGCTTTCGCTCGAACGGCTGATGGAGTTTCCTTTCGTCGCCGAACGGGTGAATGCGGGGCAGCTTGAACTCAACGGCGCCCGCTTCGGCATCGCCGACGGCAAGCTGGAATTGCTGGACAAAAAGAGCGGCAAATTCGCCGCACTGTGACATCCGCGCATGTTAATCCGGCGGCCGTTCATATTATTCGCAGAAAATGGCCCCTCCATTGGGGAAATTTATCGTGCTTCGCCCCCCATGATGGTTAGTGTGTCGGTGTCGAAGCTGGGGCCGGACATAACCGCGTAACGCCGCGAAATTCCGCGCCCTTTTGAAAATTCGGACGTGGAAGGCTGCTCAATGAGTTTGAACAGTGCGGCGAGCTTTTTGCTCGACCATGCGAGCAGCGTACAATGTGGCCTGTTCATTCTGATCTTCGCCGCGGGCTGGTGCGCGGAAAAAATCGTTCATACCCAAAACGCAGCAACCAAGCTCCGTCACACCGGATTCAATCTGGCGTTTCTCGCACTGGTGACGCCGATCCAGCTTGTGCTGATCGCCGGTTGCCTTGGCGTCGCGGAGTGGGTGACGCTACATCGCTGGGGCCTCGTCTATTTCATTCCCGGCACGCACAATATCTGGATCCGCTACGGCGTGACGTTCCTGATGCTGGATTTTCTCGACTACGCCTATCACTACATCGCGCATCGCGTTCCGGCATTCTGGCGGCTTCATCTGGTTCATCACAGCGACGAAGCAGTCGATGTCTCCACCACCTTCCGCGAGCATCCCGCCGAAACTGCCATCCGCGTGGGCTTCCTGACGCTCTGGGTTTTCATCTGCGGCGCATCGGTGCCGGTTCTGATCTTGCGGCAGACCGCCGAGACGTTCGCCAATGTCTCGCAGCACATGACGTTTCGCCTGCCGCCGCGCGCCGCGCGCATCGTGGGCTGGCTTTTCGTCACCCCGAACCTTCATCACATGCATCACCATTGCCGCCTGCCGGGCACAAATTGCAATTACGGCGATGTGTTCAGCATCTGGGACCGGCTGTTCGGCACCTACGCCATGCCGACCGAAGAGATCGTTTTCGGCATCGACTCGCATATGGGACGCGGCGTCAGCACATCGTTCGGCGGCTTGCTGGGCATAAATGCTGCGAGACGCGCGCTGCAGCGGCCATCCTTCGCGGCATCGAAAGCGTCGTCTTAGGCGGCAGTTCGGCGTGCAGCGGCGAGAGGACTACACGCGCCCGTTGCGGTGCTGCTCCCACTCCCTTGTGTTCCGGCCGGCTGGCAAAAATAATCTTCTGGAAAGTTCTGAAGTTGACGCGATTTTTTCGCCCACTTCCGCGGATGTTCCGCCCGCGATGAATGCCCGATGAATTGCCGCGTCAGCGGCCGTTTAACGCGCGCAAATAATATGGGAGCCGAAAACACAGGCCCGTGCGTTTCCAACATGGATGCACGAGGCATCACAAAGGAGAAGCTCATGAAAACGATCGCGAAACTGGCATTCGCAGGCGCGCTCGCCGCGGGCGCGGCGCTCGCGACTGCGGCACCGGCCGAAGCCGCTCACGTCTCGGTGGGCATCGGCGTCGGCGCGCCGGGGTATTACGGCTATTATGGCCCGCGCTACGCAGGCTATTGCGACCCGTATTACTATGACTGCGGCTACTACGGTCCCGCCTATTACGGGCCGGCCTATATCGGCTTCTATGGCGGCGGCTACCATCACGGCTGGTATGGCCACCGCTATTATGGCGGCTGGCACGGTGGATACCGTGGCGGCTACCACGGCGGCTGGCATCACCGCTAATCGCTAGCCGATGCAAAAAAGAGCGCGGTTGCTTCGGCAGCCGCGTTTTTTTGTTATGCTAGCGGCGTCGCTGCGGGGGATGCGTCATGAAGATCGGTCTGGAGATCATCGGCGCGCTGGTCGTTGCCCTGGTCGTGTTCATCGTTTTCAAGCTCATCGGCATGGCGGTTCAGATCGCGGCTATTGCCGCTCTGGTCGGCCTCGTCATCGGCTTTATCGCCGCGCGGATGTTTCGCCGCGAATAACGATCACACCGCCACCATCAACTCCTTCAACCCCCGAAAGAACGGCAGGCTGCGCCATTCCGGTTTCATCTCGGGATCGGCCAGCCGCACATTGGGGAAGCGCTCGAAGAAGGAGAGCAGGGCGACTTGCGCTTCCATCCGCGCCAGCGGCGCGCCGATGCACAGATGTAGGCCACCGCCGAAGGCGACATGCGGCGCGTCCTTCCGCGAAATGTCGAACCTGTGCGGATCGGGGAACGCTTCGGGATCGCGATTGGCGCCGCGCAGGCTCAGGAACATCGATTGCGTTGAATGAATCGGGCAGCCGCCCACGTCCATTTCGCGCGGCGCGATGCGGCCGGTGATGTCCACGGGCGATTCATAGCGCAGCACTTCCTCCACCGCATTGTTGATGAGGGTCGGCTCGGCTTTCAGCTTCGCCAGTTGATCGGGATGGGTGAGAAAGAGCCACACCGCATTGCCGATGAGATCGGTGGTGGTGAGGTTGCCGCCGATCAAGAGGCCCTGAAGGTTGTTGGAAATCTCGCCGTCGGTCAGCTCCGCGCCTTCGGCCTGCAACGTCACCATGTCGGTCGTCAGGTCGTCTTCCGGCTTTTGGCGTCGCGCATCCATCAGCTCGCGCATGTAGGCGGACATGGCATTGCGCGAGCGCACATAGAAATCCGTCTGCTCGGCATTCTTGAAAGGATTGAGGCCCAAGATCGCGCCTTCGCTCCATTCGCGGAATTCGCGCAGCCGCGCATTGTCCACGCCCAGCAATCGCGCGATCACATCCACCGGCACGCGCAGTGCGAACTTGTCCATCACGTCGAAGGTCTTGTCGTTGCCGATGCCGTCCAGCCATTCGTTCACCACCTGCTGGACCTTCGGCTTGGACTTTGCCACGCGCTTGTAGAGCGCTTTGGCAAACGGCTCGCGGATGCGCATGTGATCCGGCTCGTCCATCAGCAGAATGCCGGAGCGTTCTTCGTCTTCGGAGATCTGCAAGCCTTCGGGCCGCGAGCCCAAGATCGCGCGCGTGACCACCGCGGCTTCTTCCGCGCGCTCCGGCCCGCGCCACATTGAGGTGTCCGACAACACGCCGCGCACATCGCCATGCTTGGTCAGCACGAACACGCCCGCGCCCTGGTCGCGATAGACGGGGCATTTCTCGCGCAGCGTATCGAGCATCGCGTGCGGATTTTCGTTGAAGGCGGGATTGAGCGGCGTCAGCTCCAGAAGACCCGGAAGTTTCTCCTCGGCCATATGCATCTCCGCTTTCTGACAATTTGTCAGTGCAAAGATAGCCCAATGGCACAGAGGCGCAAGGCCTTAAACGGCGACGATCAGTTCCGTCAGGCCGTGGAAAAACGGCGTGGCCCGCCATTTGGGCTTTTGCGCCGGATTGGCGAGACGCAAGTCCGGAAAGCGCTGGATGAATGACAGGATCGCCACCTGCGCTTCAATGCGCCCCAAGGGCGCGCCGATGCACAAATGCAGCCCGCCGCCGAAAGCGACATGCGGCGCGCCTTTGCGGGTGATGTCGAATTTGTGCGGATCGGGAAACGCCTGCGGATCGCGATTGGCGGCGCGCAGATTGAAGATCATCGATTGCGTCGGCTTGATGGGGCAGCCGCCCACCTTCATCTCGCGCGGCGCCACGCGCGCGGTGATCTCCACCGGTGAGTCATGGCGCAGCACTTCCTCCACCGTGTTCGCAATGAGCGACGGATCGGCGCGCAGCTTCGCCAGCTGCTTGGGGTGATTGAGTAGCAGCCAGATCGCGTTGCCGATAAGATCGGTGGAGGTGAGATTGCCGGCGACGAGAAGCCCGATGAGATTGAGCGCGATCTCCGCATCGGAAATCTGTGCGCCTTCTGCCTGCGCGATCATCATGTCGCTGGTCAGATCGTCTTGCGGGGTCTTGCGCCGCGCCTCCATCAATTCGTGGACCTGCGCCGACAACCCATTGCGCGCCGTCACGTAAGCGCGTGTCTGTTCTTCGCTGCGAAAGGGATCGAGCCCGGTGATCGCGTCTTCGCTCCAGCGGCGGAATTCGCCGAGCCGCGCCTTGTCGATGCCCAAAATGCGCGCGATCACGTCGATGGGGAGGCGCAGCGTATAATTCGCCACGACATCGAACTTGGCTTTGCCTTCGAGGCTGTCCAGCCATTCGTCCGCGACCTGCTGGATGAGCGGCCTGGATTTCGCCACGCGCTTGGAAAACGCTTTGGCGAGCGGCCCGCGAATGCGCATATGGTCCGGCTCGTCCATCAGAAGGATGCCGGCGGTGCGTTCTTCCACGGGAATGGTGTAGCCGGAGGGTCCCGGCTTCAGCAGCGCGCGGGTGACAACGGCGGCATCCTCGGTCCGCTCCGGCCCGCGCCACATCGTGTTGTCCGACAGCACCTCGCGCGCGGGCGCATGCCCGGTGAACACGAAAGAGCCCGCCGCGGCGTCCCGGTACACGGGACATTTGGCGCGCAGCGCGTCGTAGAGGGCATGTGGATCTTCATTGAAGGCGGGATTGACGGGCGTCAGATCCAGAATTCCTGGCAGTTTTTCGTCCAACAGCATGCGCCTCCCTCGCATTTGCTTAACTATAGGAAGGGTGTTGTTGCGAATTGCCTAAGAAGTCTCAGCAAAAAAGCCAGCGAAAAACACCGGTTTTGTGGTTCTTGCAGGCTTTTAATGCTTTGGGAGATGAACGGATGGATCGCATTTGAATCAAAGGCCGGTGCATAAATTCAGCCGGTCCTAGCAGGGGCTGTTGTTCCATCCCTGCATGTCAGACTCCCTCCTCACCGCCGTTTCGGGCATGCAGGCCGCGTCCCTGCAGATGCAGGCGGCGGCGTCGAACGTCGCCAATGCGCAGACACCGAGCTACCAGCCGGTGGCGGTGCAGCAGACGGCGCAGTCCGGCGGCGGCGTGCGCGCCTCGCTGGTGAAATCGCCACCGACCGATCTTCCCGCACAACTGGTCAGCGGCATAGAGGCATCCACCGCCTATCGCGCGAATTTTGCCGTGTTCGGCGCGATGGGCCGCGCCTACAAATCGCTGCTCGACATCATTGCATGAGCCTCAGCGCTGCGGCGCTCTGGGATCGGCGGGGTTGTTTTGCGGGTGCGGCTTGTCGGCTTTGCCGCCGGGTGCGTTCCTTTTCCGCGCATCGGGAAGGCCGCCATAAAGCCCATCGCGATTGCGATTGAAATCGGCGTCCGTGGATTTCACCTTCGCATTGCCATAAGGCGCGGTGTCGTTGAGATCGTTGGCGTCGCTCTCGCGGGCGACTTCGCGGTCGGCCTTCTTGCTTGAGCCTTCTGCCTGGCTGCGCTTTTCGGTTCGCATGACGTGCTCCTATTGCCGCACGGATTTGGGATTGGACGAGCGGTTCTTCGCCTGTTCGCCGCCGCTCTGACCTGCGGTTCCGCCTTTATCCGGCCGACCTTCGTCGTCCTTGAGGATTTTCTTGTCGGCCTCGCCGATGCGACCAGTGCCTTGCTGCTTCTGATTGTTGTCGCCAGTGTCGTGATGCCTCTGTCCCATTGTTGTTTCCTTCCCATCGATAAGGGAACAACGCGGCGCGCTGAGGTTGGGTCCGCGCAGAAGACGCTGAGGGCCGGAAACTGTACCGAAAAATTTTACCCCGCGCCGCGCCGTGCGGGAACCTGTTGGAGAAAGGCCGGTTTAGCTTTCAAACACAGGAGCGTGAAAATGCCCAAAGCGAAGAAGATGGATGCAATCGCCTTGTTGAAAGCGGATCACCGCAAGGTTGAGGGTCTCTTCAAGAAATTCTCCCGCGCGAAGGACGCCGCCACGAAGAAATCACTGGCCAAGGAAATCTGTACGGAACTCACCGTACATACGATGATTGAGGAAGAGATATTCTATCCCGCCTGCAATGGCGAGGTGGACGACGATCTGCGCCTGGAATCGTATGTGGAACACGACGGCGCCAAGGTGCTGGTCGCCGAACTGACCGGATCGAGCCCCGACGACGAATTCTACGACGCGAAGATGACCGTGCTGTGCGAGGAGATCAAACATCACGTCAAGGAAGAGGAGAAGCCGGGCGAAGGCCTGTTCGCGCAGGCGCGCAAAGCCGGTCTCGACATGGATGCGCTGGGCGAACAGCTGGAAGCGCGCAAGGAAGAGCTGCTCGCCGCGATCAAGCGCGATGGCCTGCCGCCGCCCAAGACCCGCAGCTTCACCGGCCACAAGATGCAACAAGGCGAGATCGTCGAGCAGCCGGCCGCGTAGCTCCCGCGGACCGGCATTGGTCGAAAGCCGTCAGCGTCAGCCGGCGGCTTTCTTCTATTCCGCCTTCCGCAGCTTGAATGATTTTTGCAATTTCTGCCGCCGTTCGCGCAGCCGCGCTTCCTCGCGCTCGATCTCTTCGAGCTCTTTCTTGGCCGCGCGTTCCTTGCGCCGTTCCGCCGCGCGCGCGACTTTCGCTTTGCGGGCTTCCGCCGCCTCGCGTTTTTTTACCGCTTGCGCGTGCGTCTGCTTTTGCTTTTTCGTCAGCTTGGGCGCCTGCGGCAAATCGGGTTCTGTCTTGAAGTCGCCGCCGCCACCAAACGGACGGCGCAACACCACACCTGGTTGCGCAAGCGCCGCTTTCACAGCCATCGGATCTTTCGTTTCCTCGGCGAAGCCCTGACTGAACAACGTGGGCCTGGCGCCCCACGCCTGCAATGCCTTCGCCTGCGAGGTGACGGCGACGATGCTGTCGTAGAAGCCCTGATGCGCGCGGAAGACTTTGAGCCGCGGCATCGCTCAATCCGCACTGCCGCGGAAGTCCTCATAAGGCGCGCCGGGCTTGCGGCCTTCTTTCGCCAAGCCTTCCGCAATGGCGCCCAACGCCTCGATGGGATCGACCTTGTGCAACACGCTGATCTTGCCATTGGCCTCCAGCGTCACATGCTTGGTCTGGTCCACGCGCTCGACACCTTTTTGGCGAAGGGCCTCGCGCAGATCTTCGCGCGAGATCAGATGCTGCTTGAGCCGGCGCTCATCGACCGTGCCGCCTTCGCCCAGCGTGACGCCCGAGCCTTCCAGCACATGCGACCACCATTGGCTGTGCGCCGCCGCGAAGCTGCAAATCAGATGCATCGCCACCAGCACCGCCACGGCCGCCAGTGTTCCGCCCAGCGGCGCGCCGCCTGTCAGCGCGCGGCTGAGATTGGAGCCCACGATGATCGAGATCACCATATCGAGCGCGGACCAGCGCGCGAAGGTACGCTTGCCGCTGATCCGAAGCGCCACCAGGCCATAGAAGAAGATCAGGACGGCGCGTGCGCATTCCTGACCGAGTGTGATGTGGTCCTTGACCCCGAACAGCATATCCATGCGGGGGGAACGCAGCCTGCGGTTGCCTGTTCCGCAAGGTGCGGGCGGGCCGGGCGAGGGGCTTTTTCGTTCCCTTGCCGGATTGGGCTATTATGACGGGTGGAGTGGTGCTCCACCGATTCGATGCCTATGGGGGGCACTCGTTCGTATCCCGCCGCGAAGGAGTAATTGATGCCAAGAGTCCCCGACGGAAAGCCCAATGTGAAGGCGCTTGCCGCGAAGTCCGAAAAGGAAGCCGCGGCCAAGACGAAAGCCGACGCCGCCGCCGCCGCCAAAGCCGCCAAGAAACCGGCGAAGAAAAAGAAGAAATAGCCTTCGAGCGCCGCCGCGCTGCTTTCGCAGGGCAAATAAAGCGCCCCCAATACTTGCTCTCAAAGGTATTCGCCGCGCCGATTATTCTTGGCGCGGGGGGTACAACTCGGTTAGACAAGACATGAGGGGCCGGCGTCCTGCCGGCTTAAGGGGGATTTCAAATGAAATTGCAAGCCATCGCGGCCATCGCCGCGCTGGGCGTGGCCTTGTCTGGCTGCGCCACGGTGTTTGAGGGAACGCATCAGGAAATCACGGTGGTGACAAATCCTTCCGGCGCCTCATGCGTATTTGAGCGACAAGGCTATCCCATCGGGACAATCGCCAGCACGCCCGCAACATTGGATGTGCGGAAGCTCAAATATGACATCACCATCAAGTGCAACAAGCCAGGCTATCAGGAAGCGGACTATCTCAACCACTCCGGCGTTACCGCCGTTATCGCCGCGAACGTGGCGGCAGACTTGTTGCTGACAGCGGGCCTCTCCTCGATTGTGGATTCCGCAGACGGCGCGGATAACAAATACGATAGCGCCGTGAACATCACACTCGTCCCCATGAACACGGGGTCTGCCGCGATGAAGCCGTTGGCGACGCTGGGCAAGCCGAACAGCTGAGTTTTTGAATCTCGTTGCGAAGAGCCGCTCGCGAAATTCACGGGTGGAGGGGAAGCTATGCGGCGCGAATACATTATTTTGGCGATACTATTATTTTTGGGGCTGACGATTGGATCGGTAATCATGGATCGACACCGTGCTGAAGCGATTCCGGCGCTGCCGGACGCAGAGTTGCAACCCGATTCAGATGACCGACTTATAAATGGCACGTTGAGCGACTGGGCCTCAGCGACTGATCAGGACAGAATTTCGGCTTCTGAGACAATGGTATTACGAGATCGCAAAGCGGGAATAACTGCGAATGATCTGAAAGCGTGCATTGATGAGGTTTCACTGGGGCCACGTTTACAAAGTCAGCGCGTGGCGGAAATTGCCGCAAGCTGCATGATGTTAATGAACGGCGGAAACTAGCGCGCGAGTTCATGTTTTTGTAATGCGCTGGCCGCTTTCGTCCACCACGCGCGTGCCGTCTTCCTTGGCGAAGACGCCGCGCTGCGGTTTCTCCAGGATGTCGAGCACCACTTCGGACTCCGGGCGGCAGAGCTTGGCGCCCTTGGGCGTGATGACGACCGGCCGGTTCATCAGGATGGGATGCTCCGCCATGAAGCCCAGCAGATCCTCGTCGCTCCATTTGGGATTGGCACAATCGAGCTCGGCATAAAGCTTTTCCTTGGCGCGCATCAATTCGTGCACGGAGATGCCGAGCTTCTTCACCAACGCGCGCAACTCATCCTTGGAGAGCGGTGTCTTCAGATATTCGACGATGGTTGGCTCTTCCCCCGTATTGCGGATCATCCCCAGTGTGTTGCGCGACGTCGCGCAGGCGGGGTTGTGGTAGATGATGACGGTCATGGCGTTTCGTTCGTCTGAATATGCGGGAACAGCAAAGTGAGCAGAGGCGCCGCCAGCACCGCCGCCAGCAGTTGCGCCCCGATGAAGCCGGGGGCGGAGGAGGGCGCGATGCCGGCGAAGCTGTCGCTCATCGCGCGCGCGATTGTCACCGCCGGATTGGCGAAGGATGTGGACGCCGTGAACCAATAGGCAGCGGCGATATAAAGCCCCACCAGCGCGGGTGTGGTGTCCGGCTTCCTCGCGCAGCCGGCGATGGTGAGCAGCAATCCGAACGTCGCCACGAATTCCGACAGCCATTGCGAAGGCCCATCGCGCAATTTGTGCGAGACTTCCATCACCGGCATGGCGAACATCGCATGCGCCAGCCACACGCCGAGGATTGCGGCCACAATCTGCACGCCGACATAGAGCGCCGCTTCGCCCCATGCGATCTCGCGTTTCAGTGCGAAGAACAATGTCACCGCCGGATTGAAATGCGCGCCCGACAATGGCGCGAACACGCTGATGAGCACCACCAGCGCAGCCCCCGTCGCCGCCGTGTTGCATAGAAGCGCCAGCGCATCGTTTCCGCCCGCCAGCCGCTCCGCCATGATGCCGGAGCCGACCACGGCGGCGAGCAGCAGCGCGGTGCCAAAAGCTTCCGCGATAAGGCGGCGCAAGAGCGATGAATCCGTCACGCCGAAGTCTTCGTGTCGTGGCCGATGTCGTCGAGGCGTTGCTTGAGCGACATCCGGTCCAGCGATTGCACCGGCAGATTGACGAACAGCTCGATGCGCCGCTCCAGCACCTGGAATGCATCGCGGAATGCCTGCGCGATTTGTGCCTCGCTGCCTTCCACGGCGGCGGGATCGGGAACGCCCCAATGCGCCGTCATCGGCTGGCCGGGCCACACAGGGCAAACTTCGTTCGCCGCGTTGTCGCAGACGGTGATCACGAAATCCAGTTGCGGCGTGCCGGCCTTCACGAACTCTTCCCAGCTTTTGGAGCGCAACCCGTTCGTCTCAAATCCCAGCCGCTCCAGCAGCGCGAGGCTTTGCGGATGAACTTCGCCCTTGGGCGTCGAGCCCGCCGACCAGGCCACGAACTTTCCTTTGCCGATTTTGTTCAGGATCGCTTCGCCCAGAATCGAGCGCGCGGAATTGCCGGTGCAGAGGAACAGCACATTGAACGGCCGGTCCGGTTGATGGTCGCGCATCTTCGTCTCTTTCAGCAGCAGCGTTTGGCGACGGCGGCCAGCGGCGCACACACTTCTTTGCTTCCGCCGCAGCAATCCTCGGTGAGGAAAACGAGCAGCCCACTCATCGCGTCGAAATCCACGCAGTAGATGATCGAGCGCCCGTCGCGCCGCGCGCGGATCAAGCCTGCGTTCGACAAAACGAGAAGCTGCGCCGACATGGTGTTGGCCGCGGTCTTCAGCTTGCGCGCAATGCCGCCCGCCGCCATGCCCTCGGGCCCCGCCTTCACCAGCAGGCGAAACACATCGAGCCGCGAATCCTGCGCCAGCGCGGAAAGCCGTTTGACGGCGTCTTGGTTGTCCATATTTCAATAATCTTTGAAATATGGAAGTGAGTCAATCGGGCCAGCGATGAAGCGCGGCCCCCAAGGTCACCCAGCGCCCGGATTCACTCCCGCCACTTTCCCTCGCGCGGCCGGTACACGGCGGCGTTCAGGATGAAGTCCACGCTGTCCGTTCCCAAAGGCATGTAGAGCGTTTCGAACCAGTCGAAGCTCGCCTGGGAAAGGTCGCGTCCCATGATGCCGCGATAGCCGAGCGGCGCGCGGCGGCTGCGCACCAGGTCCAAGCAATGCGTGAGCGCGGCCACGAACTCGGGCGAGGCGGATTTCGTCTGGCTCAGTCTTTCGCCTTGCGCGTTTGCGCCATAGGCCTGCACATGGGCATCGCCGACGATCCGAAACTCATAATCGCCGCTCTCCGGAGTGAAGCGCGTCAGGCTTATGTAGCGCAGAAATTTCGCGAGCGGCCGCGGAAGCACTTCGTCGCGCGTCGGCATGGGCCGGCTGCCGCGGCGCTCCTGCCAGATCGCGCAAACCGCTTTGACCTCGGGCGATTGCAGCGCATCGGGCGCGATCTCGATGATCCGCGTTACATCCGCCGCCGTCATCGGAAGCGCGGCAGCGATTGTGTGCCGTGTTTTCGATTCCTGCATCTGTTGGTCTTCTCGCTGCTGCCCCGGCCCGCGACGCTAAGGTAAACATGCTAATCGAACGCTGCGGCGGCCCGGAATATTCGCGGCTTTGGAAAAGAAAGACTTAACCATCGCATCCCCGGCGATGGGGACCGCCACCGCCATCGCGGCTTGGTTGTCAGCGGAACAGGCAGGCGGCAAACTCCGCGCCACCACCATCAGGGGCCACTGTCACCAAAGGAAGGGGAGCGCATGTTTTCGCATATCTTCGTCGGATCGAACGACATCGAACGGTCCAGGAAATTCTATGACGCCACGCTCGGCACGCTGGGCGTTTCGCCGGGCGTGATCGATCCGAAAGGGCGTCTTTTCTATATGACGCCGGCGGGCATTTTCGGCGTGTCCAAGCCCATCGACGGCAAGGGCGCGAGCCACGCCAATGGCGGCACCATCGGCTTTGCGTGCAAGACGCCGGCTGAAGCCGATGCCTGGCACAAGGCGGGCATCGCAGCCGGCGGCACGGCGATCGAAGATCCGCCGGGCGTGCGCGAAAGCGCGGGCGCGCCGAAGCTCTATCTCGCTTATCTGCGCGACCCGGACGGCAACAAGCTCTGCGCCTTGCATCGCATGTAATCGGCATCGGAGCGCAGCGCGAACACCGCTGCGCTCCCGGGTCCAATCGTGTAGTAGAAACTATGAGCGACGCTGTCGGTCCCGGCGATCTGGTTCTCTGCGACAATGCCGCCCCCAACCATGTCACGGGACGGCCGGTCCCCCTCGTCGCCGGGGAGACCTACACGGTCATCACGGTCATGGAATTTGCCTGCCCATGCGGACGTTCCGATGCTCTTCTGGACGTCGGCGTCGACTTCGGTTGGTGCCAAACGCGCTTTCGGCTTCTGCCCAAGCCCAAAGCCGAGAAAAAACCCCGCCGCGTCTCCGCGCCCAAGAAGAAAGAAACGGCGCGATGAGAAGGCTGGCGCACGACGCCAATTCGTATCCTATCCCCGAATTTGCGGCGCCCGGACTTGCGTGTACGTACCATTTTTGATACACTCTCGGCATGATCGCGAAGAAAATCACGGTGGTGTTTTTCGCGACGGCGCTGGGCGCGGAGCCGGTGCGCGACTGGCTGAAGGCGCTCGACAAGGCGGACCGCGTGAGGATCGGCGAGGACATCCGCACCGTCGAGTTCGGCTGGCCCATCGTGCAAGCCGCTCGGTCAGGGACTGTATGAAGTCCGCACCACGCTGAAGAACCGCATCGCGCGCGTGCTGTTCGGGATCGTGGGCGGCGAGATGGTGCTGCTGCACGGCTTCATTAAGAAGTCGCAAGCCACGCCCAAGGACGATCTGGAATTGGCGCGCAAGCGCCTGAAAGCGTATCGGAGTTGAAGATGAAAAAGGCGAAGAAGAACCCCCATCGCGGCTCGAAGTTCGAGGACTTCCTGCAAGAGGAAGGCATCCTCGACGACGTGACCGCCACCGCCACCAAGCGCGTGCTGGCATGGCGCATCGCGGAGCTGATGAAGAAGCAGCGTGTCACAAAATCCGCGATGGCCAAGAAAATGAAAACCAGCCGCGCCGCGCTGGATCGTTTGCTCGATGCGGAAAACACGTCTGTGACGCTGCAAACCATGGGGCGCGCGGCAGCGGCGTTGGGCAAGCACTTGTCGGTGACGTTGAAGGACGCGGCTTGATAGCAATGGGCCGGCCCCGCTCACATCACGTCGGGTTTGGTCAACTCACTCAAGGCGTCTTCTACAAAAATTTGCATGCGCGATCTGACGCGTCTAATCGCGCGAAAATTTACAATTAGCGTCAGCACCGCAAAAAGTCCCAGAAAGACAAGTACTGGAAAGTGCGGAGGCATTGTCACAGAGAACATGCGATACAGCGCCCAAAAGAAGGCGGCCACAACGAAAGGCATTGCCGAGGAGAATCGGATTTCTTGAGAAGTGATCACGCGCCCACTTGCATCCGTCGACAACTTCGCCACGGCTACGGGAATCTGCAAAACATTCAAGCCTCGAGGCCGCAGCCATATCGCCTGATCGTTTTGACTCCAACGGAAAACCGTATTGGTCAGTTTGACGGTGACTGCGTCCTGAAGCCCCCTATTCACGGCAACATCGTTTGCTGGACTTCTGCTCAGCACAAAGAATGTCTTTAGGTACGGTCGATACAGGGCAATCGTGCCCGCGAAACTCAAGAAGAAAACCCAGACAAACAACTCCACGTCCCAAGGCATTTCCGGGGTGCGAGATATTTCTTTCGGCGGCGGAGGTTCGGTAGGGAACAACTCGACGTTTCCGTAGCGCTTTTTTGGACCTCTGTAATCGGCAATATCCAAACGCAGGATCGCGAGGTCGCGGGGATCGTAGCAGATGCGTACATATTCATTCGGCGCTATCGGGCCGCCATGTGATTGGCTGTTGTTGAACGCATCCGTTATTTCATAATCGGAATAGCGAAATCGCACGCCCGATACGGAAAAAGATTCATCAGCGTGACCCGTGACGGGCATTGGCCTGAAGTCGGTGATCTCGCCCTCGGCAATTTTGCAGGCGTTGTTTGCCAGCAGCTGGGAATGGCTACTGTAGCTTGTATACATTGCGGAAAAGGAGGCGAGGGTCCAAAGCAGCCCGAAGCCCCCAAATATCAACGGGAAGATTTTGGTCCACGTCGAACGCGTGTCGAGAAACGAGAAGCCAAGAGCGCGAACAATTCTGGGAAGAAAAAATAATACAGTGCCGATGGCGACAAAGATCAAGCCAAACAGCGCAATTGGCCAAGTCCTAAATCCGCTCTCTGCGAGATCGAATACTCTTACAAAGTGGTGAGGCGGCATCGGTGCTCGTGATTTAATTTATGACAGGCAGGATTGAGCATAGCGCTGGCATTGCGACGACACGATACCTACTTTCCCTCTTCTCCTTTAGGAGGGAGCTGGTCTGCCTCACCCCACCCGATTTGCCTTTGGCCGTCCCCGCGGCTTCATCGCGATGGGCTTGTAGTGTGCGGCAAACGCTGTCGGGTCTTCGTCCAGATGGCGCATCGCGACAGCGACGGCCTTGGGCAGAACCTCCATCTTGCGATAGCTCTGCACCGTCCGGTCCGTGACGGAGAAAATGCAGGCGGTTTCCTCGGTGTTCAGATTGTGGCGCTGCTCGAATTGCACCAGCGACTTGCCGCCCACGGGCTTCTGCTCCTCGGATAATTTCCGGAGCGAGCCGGCGCTGTAATCCAGCCCGTTTTCCCATTCGATGCCCGTCCCGAACTCGTCAGGCTTCACGCGGACAAACGCTTTGCGATCGCTCGCGAAGATTTTGAAATGCCGCGAACTGTGCACAAGGCCGGTGAGATCGACCTTTGCATTTGTGCCGTCGTTCCACGCGATGTTGAGCAGGAAAGGGGCTTTCCCGGCTGAAACCGCTTTGATGCGGGGCAGTGTATCCATGGCATCCATCGCTACTGGCACTCTTCCCATTTTCGCATCAGCGCCTCCCGGTTTTCCGCAATCCATTCCAGGATTTCGCTGCGGAGGCTGGAAGGGATTTCTCCAACCATGATCGCCGCCGTGCCGATCGCAACCTTGGCCTCGGTGTCCGGTCCAACCACATGCACATGCGGAGGATTTTCATCCGCAAAATAGATGCGGATCGCCATCGCTCCGAAACGCTGAATAACCGGCATTCCGGCCTCGCAAATATATAGCGAAGAAATTTCGCTATTTCAATGGAAATGGCAAAAAGATTTCGTAGATTTATTTTAGGCTTGACTTCCTACATAGATGTTCTTATTTTGTTCGGTCCTGCAAGGAGTGTCAAGCATGGACCCTGAAATCGCCCGCCAATGGGCACAATCATTTGAAAATAAAAGCGAATCCGAGCTGGCGGCGATGCCGGTACCGGATGGGCTCTACGCCCATTTCATCCGCCGCTGGCATGCGGCGCGGCGAGCGGCGATGGACGCGGCCAGGGCTGCGCGCGAGGCGCGGGAATCCGGGCGGGACGCCGACGTCATCGGCCCACGCGAAGCGGCTGCGAACATGCTGGAGGCAGCGCAGGCTGCTCCAATTTCGCCCGCTGAACCCGTGGTCGAGGCGCAAAAACTCGAATTCAATTCGGAAGAGCCTGCCGGGCCGTCTCACGATTCCGGCGTGCAAAAACTCGAATTCAATTCGGAAGAGGCGGCCGATCCTGTCGAAATTCTGCGCGCGCGGATTGCGGCTGCGAAGGAGAGCCTGGACGAACCTGCGCCCGCGCCCCCGGTGCCTATGCCGCAAAGCCATCCGCTCGTTCTGCCGCAAGGCGATGCCGCGCTGTTGCTGGAGCAGCAGCTCGCCACCAGTTCGGCGCTCATAAGCCATCTGGCCGGGTATATCTCGCGCGACGACACCGATCCGCGCGTGTGCATGTCGTTCATGGACCGCATGTCCGCGATGCTCGGCAAGAATGCCGAAGTCGGCAAAGTGGTCGGCCGCTTGCGCGGCAATTACTCCGAAACCGTCCAGACGATCCGCGTGGTGCGGATGGAGGGGGAAGGAGGGGGGAGGGGTGCGCAAACGTGACTTCAAATGTCTCGCCCGTTGCCGAACTACAAGATGTTGAGTCTCGCCAAATCGCGCGTGCGAAAAACGACATTCAATTGCCCAAGCGAAAGCGCGGCGCGCCGAAGGGCAATCGGAATCGCTTCAAAACCGGGCTTCACACAAACGAGGCCAAGGCTTTGCGAAAACAAATCGCGCAGTGGAAGCGCGAAACGGGGTTGTTGCTGCGATTGGCTCAACAATCATGCGGGTGAGCATCTCGCATCGCCTCCCCCTTGTGGGGAGGCCGATAATTCGCGAAGCGAATTTCGGGTGGGGGGCGGTGCTGGATGATCCC
>DASXHQ010000095.1:0-3390 GCA_036488415.1 Rhizomicrobium sp. | reverse complement strand
CGCTTCGCTGGCCAATGCGCCGCTCTGCGTCGTCGGCGATCCGCCGCCTTGTCCGACCATTGTGGACAACGCGACGGGCGTGATGGGCTTTATTCATCAGTTTGGCTTCACCGGCGCGATCATGAACGTGCCGGCGGTGCTACTGGTGCTGGCGCTGACGGCAATCCTCGTGGTGGGTGTGAAGGAATCCGCCAACACCAACGCGATCATGGTCGGCATCAAGATTCTTGTGGTGCTGCTCGTCATCGCTTTCGGATTGAGCTTTATCAATTGGAACAACTTCGTGCCCTTCATCCCGGCGAACACCGGCAAGTTCGGCCATTTCGGCTGGAGCGGCATCATGATGGGATCGGCCATCATCTTCTTTGCTTATATCGGATTCGATTCCGTGTCGGTGGCGGCCTTGGAAACCAAGAACCCGCAGCGCGACCTGCCCATAGGTATTCTGGGATCGCTGTTCATCTGCACCATCCTCTACATCGCGATCTCGATCGTGTTGCTCGGCATTTCGCCCTATCAGCTGATGACGAACGTGCCGAACCCCGTGTCGTTCGCCGTCGGCAAAATCGCGAGCCTGCATTGGCTGGTGCCGATCATCGATATCGGCGCGTCGGTCGGTCTCGCCTCCACCATCTTCGTCGGGCTCTACGGCCAGTCGCGCATCTTTTATTCGATGTCGCGCGACGGCTTCCTGCCCAAGATGTTTGCAGCGGTGCATCCACGTTTCCAGACGCCGCATCGCGGAACGATTATCACCGGTGTCGCTGCCGCCGCGCTGGCGGCGTTCTTCCCGATCAACTTCCTCGCGTTGCTCGTCTCGATTGGCACCCTGCTGGCATTTGTTGTCGTGTGCGTCGGCATTATGATCCTGCGTATCCAGGCGCCGAAAGCGAAGCGGCCCTTCCGCACGCCCTATGTGTGGATTGTGGCGCCGCTCGGCGTGCTGATCTGCGGCGCGATGATGGCGAGCTTGCCGAACGATACCTGGTGGCGGCTGGTGCTGTGGACGGCAATCGGTCTGGTGATCTACTTCGTTTACGGCATCCGCCATGCATTGCCGTCGAAATGGAAAGTGGACAAGAACGGCTGATTGCCGCGCACTTTCTGCTAGACTGACGCCATGCCTTATCGTTCGCTCCGCGACTTCATCGCCAAACTGGAAGCCACCGGCGAACTCGTGCGTGTGAAGGAGCCGGTCTCCACCGTTCTGGAGATGACGGAGATTCAGACACGCCTGATCGCGGAAGGTGGCCCGGCCGTGATCTTCGAGAAACCCATCAAGGCCGACGGCACACCAAGCGATATGCCGGTGCTGGTCAATCTCTTTGGCACGGTGAAGCGTGTGGCGATGGGCGTGACGATGGGCGGCGTAGAGCGCACAACCGGCAAAGAGATGCGCGAGGTGGGGGAAACACTCGCCATGCTCCGCCAGCCGGAGCCGCCGCGCTCATTGGGCGAAGCGATGGAATTACTGCCGCTCGCCAAGACCGTAATGTCGATGCGGCCCAAGACGGCCGGCAGCGCGGCGTGCCAGCAGATCGTGCTGCGGGGCGATCAGATCGATCTGAACAAATTGCCAATCCAGACCTGTTGGCCCGGCGAGCCCGCGCCGCTCATCACCTGGCCGCTGGTGGTGACCAAAGGCCCGAGCGATGCGCGCGAGGACAATTTCAATCTCGGCATCTACCGGATGCAGCTTCTGAACAAGAATCAGACGATCATGCGCTGGCTCAAGCATCGCGGCGGCGCACAGCATCATCAACGCTGGGGCAAGACGAACACCGCGCCCCTGCCGGCCGCCGCGGTACTCGGCGCCGATCCGGGAACAATCCTCGCGGCAGTGACGCCGGTGCCGGATACGCTGTCGGAATATCAGTTCGCGGGACTGCTGCGCGGCCAACGCGTTGAGCTGGTCGATTGCGTTAGCCAGCCGCTCAAGGTGCCCGCCGAAGCGGAGATTGTACTTGAAGGTGAAGTGTCGCTCTCCGATTACCGCGACGAAGGGCCTTATGGCGATCACACAGGCTATTACAATTCCGTCGAGCAGTTCCCGGTATTCACCGTCACGGCGATCACCATGCGCCGCGATCCGATTTATCTGTCCACTTACACAGGCCGTCCGCCGGATGAACCCTCGATCCTCGGCGAAGCGCTGAATGAAGTTTTCATTCCGCTCTTCAAACAGGTGTTTCCGGAGATTGTGGATTTCTGGCTGCCGCCGGAAGGCTGCTCCTACCGCATCGCCGTCGTGTCGATGAAGAAGGCTTATCCCGGTCACGCCAAGCGGGTGATGATGGGCGTGTGGTCGTATCTGCGACAGTTCATGTACACCAAATGGGTCATCGTGGTGGACGACGACATCAACGCGCGCGACTGGAAAGACGTGATGTGGGCGCTCTCCACGCGCATGGACCCCGCGCGCGACATCACGCTGATCGAAGGCACGCCCATCGACTATCTGGATTTCGCCTCCCCCGAGAGCGGCCTCGGCTCCAAGATCGGCCTCGACGCCACCAACAAGCTGCCACCCGAAACCCACCGCGAGTGGGGCAAGAAGATCGCGATGGATGAAGATGTCATCCGCAAGGTGACCCAAAAATGGAAATCGCTTGGCCTTCCCGGTTCCGGCAAACCTGTCTGGAAATGAGAGTGCGGACCGCAATTGCCGCGGTCCTGCTCGCCGCTTTCGCATCCACAGCGTCCGCGCAAGATTGCAAGCTGCACGCCGTAGCCAGCCTGCGCACGGAAGCGGGGCCAAATGGTCTGCTTCTCATTCCCGTCTCCGTGAATGGCCAGCAGATATTGATGCTGTTCGATACCGGCGCCACGCGCGGCATCCTCGACGCAGGTTTTGCGCAAAGCCTTGGCCTGCCAGCGAACCGGATTCCGGTCGCGCAGCCGACATTCACGATTCCGCGTCACCCGCTTCTCAGTTTCCAGAGCGCCCCGTCCACACAGTTCTTCACCGCAAACGGCACACGGCTGAATACCTATACAGTCGCGCCTTCGCTCGATCTCGGCGGCGCGCACGCCATGAACGCGCAGTTCATGCTAGCCGGTTTCGCCGATCCGAACCTTCCGGCGCTCAAGGGGATTCTCGGCAGTGATCGCTTTCGCGGCTACGATGTGGAGATCGATCCCCGCGCGCGGCTCATCAACCTGTTCTCGCAAGATCATTGCGAGGGGCAAGTGGTCTATTGGGCGGGCGCCTACTCGGACATTCCCATCGGCCTCAGTCAGGACGGCGAGATACGTCTTGTCATGACGCTCGATGGTCAGGATCTGGACACGGTTCTCGACACCGGCGCGCCGAACACCACGCTCAGCCTGCAGGCGGCGCACAATGTCTTCGGTCTGGACACCGACTCGCCGGGCGTTGAGAAACTGTCT
>DASXHQ010000039.1:0-2671 GCA_036488415.1 Rhizomicrobium sp. | reverse complement strand
GGGCGGAACGTTTTTCCGACCGCGCTGTTGCAACCGGGACAGGAAAGCTTGCGTCGGAGGAGAAATGGATCAGCCACGGGCTCAGGAGATTGCGAAAGACGCCGCTGAACAAGGGGACAAGGCGGCCAATGAAGCTGCGCGACGGGTTGGGGCGGAAGTTCAGCCTGCGCTCGATCAGGGGAAGGAGAGGGTCAAAGACCTAGCCAGTCAGGCATCCGAGGCCGGCAGGCAAGCTGTGGACCGGGCAGGCGAGCTTTTACAGAACGTGGCGCCGCAGGCCAAAGAGGTGGCTAGCAATCTCTACGAACGGGGTTCGCAGTCGGGAGACTACGCACGCCAGTTTGCCGCGGAGCAACCCGTCGCAGCGTTATTGATAGCAGCGGCCATAGGGTACGGTCTCGCTTATCTGATCCACCGACGCTGAAATCGGCGGACCGCTCCGGGAACCGTGTAGGGGCGGAAAGCGGGGAAACGGGAAAGCGGTCCAGCGCAGCAAGAACTGAGTGGTGTCGACGCAGGCCCGCCGATTGAGCCGTCGGCAAGCGACTACCAATTCTCGCATCAGGCGGCGACGAGGCCGACGCTGACCCCGCAGAGGCGAGGACGCCCTGGCCGGTCAGCCGGCGGGTGTGCAACGTCAAGAACAATGACCCGAGCCTGGTCGAGCCGATCACCAACGCATAACGGCTTGTCACTGTTTTCAGACGGCGAACTCCGTGTTCAGTTTTTTCGGCGCTGCCACGCCGCTTTTCCACGTGGGCGTTCCTAACGCTCACACGCCGATCGCGTTGAGCTTAATCGTTCGGATCGCCTCGTCCTGGCTCTAAAGATCCCCAGCGGGATCTCGCCGACACACCCGCTTTGCGAGACCGGCCTGTCGTCGCGGCGGCGCGTGGCTCTCGACTGGCAAGACGATGTGGTCCGTGATCATCACCGAGTCCAAGCCCAGCCGCTCGCCTTCGCGTGCCAGCGCGAGAATGCCCTCGCGCGTCGCGGTCGGGCCGCGAGTTGCCAGATAGAAGCCGTAGCGCATCCAGTGCGCTCCTCACATCAATGCGCAGGCGCCAACCCGGCGACGGGAATGCTCGAAGAACCTCGACGCCGCACGCCCAGCATCCGGCGCGCATCCTCCAAGCGATCCGCCCTCACATACGCCTTCAACAGCGTGAACTCCACCACGTCGAGCTGCGCGCGGCTGCCGCCGATGCGTTCGAGTTCGTCGGCAATCGGTTCAAGCGTATCGATCGCGGCGGAAAAATCTCGCTGTTCGAAAGCGGCGAAGGCGCGCGACACCGCCGGAATCAGCGATCCGGAGGGATAGCGACCCTCGCGCGTGAGCTCGTCGATCTGCCGTGTGCGCGCCTCCAGCGCTGCGTCATTGCCAGCTACGGCCCCCGTGAGCGCGATATGCATGTCGGAAAAGGCCACGCCGGCGCGCGGAAACGCGGTGTTCGCGAAGTCATGCACCATGCGCCAAGCGTCAACATCGCGGGGATGCCCGGCGAGTTCCCAGCGCCACAGAAAGGAGACCGGATCGGTCACTTTCCCGCGCGGCGGCCCGCTGTGCACATCGGGTGCGAAGGCTTCCCTGAAAACTCTGTACGCAGCCGCTGCGTCGCCGGCCTCCAGGTGGCCGAGGGCGAGATGCCAATTCAGATGGCTGTATAACGAGCCGTTATGCGCGTAGGTCGGAAGCCAAGACACCAGGAAGGCGCGGGCCGCGTTTGGATCGCCTTCCTCATAGCAGAGATGTGCGCGGGCATGCGCCGCCCAGGGGTTGTTGGGGTTTTGGGCGAGGGAGCGATCAATCTTCGGGCGGGCGGCCTCTCGCTGTCTATTTTCCGAGAGCGCCATACCGTGATGGGCCGTGAACCACCAATCATCGCCATAGCTCGGTGCAAGCCTGTCGAGCAGCTCCAGCAGCATACGTTTCTGCCCGGCACGGCCGGAACTGCCAATCAGGCCGTTGGTGAACGCCGCAGTGCCGAGTACCACGGCGTCGCGCGGCCAGGCGTTCAGGTGCCCGAATAATGTGGCAAGCGCGCCCTCGCTGTCGCCCGCCACAAGCAAGTCGAAAAATGCGATGTGGCTGGCTTCACGCGCGGACAGACCGTCGGTGAAGGAATTGGCCGCCGCGATCGACGCGCGTGCCGCCGCCGCGTCCCCGCGCTCCAGCAGCGCGTGCGCCTTGGCAACGTGAGCGAGGGCAAAGCCCGGATCTGCGGCGATCGCACGATCGAACGCCTCGATCGCGCCGGGGTACATGGTCAGCTTCGCCGCACAGCCCTCCACGTAGGCGTCCCGCGCGGCGGGCGAGGTTGTAGACAAAGGGAGACCGTATCGGTCCGTCAACATGTGGATCCTTATTGCGGAATTCGGCGTGAAGCGGCTCCTGGTAAAGGCGAAGCAGGCGAATTCGGACGTTACATGTTTCGAGGAGATGGCGTTAGCGACATTCACATGAATCAAGGATCCACGAAGGGCTTCACCCATCACGCAGGAAACGACTCGAACGATTACAACGGCATTTGGCAAGACGGCGCCTTGATCGGAAGGGCGAGCCGGCGCAACAATGGTGCGGCGCAAGGATGCGGCCGAATTGCTTGAAATCACTTGTAAGCCGCTGCTGGCGGTTGTTCGGGTTCCCGACGCGATGAAAGCCGGAAGCCCC